>JBGUQP010000155.1:0-4077 GCA_045131145.1 Lachnospiraceae bacterium
TGCCTTCCGGTAGTGGCGACGATCATGCTTACCAATGCGGTACTGGGAATACTGGTAAAGACAGCACCGCAGATCAACATGTTTTCGGTCGGTATCCAGATCAAGCTTTTTATAGGTCTGGCAACCCTGATGATAACGATAGGAGTATTGCCGAGTGCATCTGACTTTATCTTCAATGAGATGAAGGTAATGATGACGGCAGTGGTCAGAAGCCTGACTTAACAGGGGAGCAAAATGGACGCAAAGCTCTTGTTTGAATATAATCTGCAGTATTTTGCCAAGGAAGGGCCCGGCGGTGAGAAGACCGAACCGGCGACCGACAAGAAGAAGGACGATGCAAGGAAGGAAGGCCAGGTTGCCAAGTCGAAGGAACTGAACGGTGCGATCAGCCTGTTTGCAATGTTTTTGGTCCTCCGTATATACATCGGCAATATGGGTATATCCTTTCTTGAGGTCTTTTCGGAAAGCTATAACAGGATTCCGGAAATGACCACGCTTGCAGACGGGTTCATAATTCCGAAAGAGTTTGCGGGCGTTATGAACAGGATCATAATCAAGATACTTTTGATGCTTCTTCCTTTTCTGGCAGTTGCATTCCTGGTTGCCTTTATTGTCGATCTTGTTCAGGTCAAGTGGAAGCCGACGGCCAAGCCGATGCAGCCCAAGTTCAGTAAGCTGGACCCGACAAAGGGCATAAAGAGGCTTTTTTCCGTAGATAAGCTTATGGACCTTCTAAAGTCACTCATTAAGCTTTTCATAATCGGGTATGTTGCCTATTCAACGCTTAAGGATCAGGCGGGACAGCTCTTTCTGCTGTATGATATGCAGCTTGTGCAGGCACTTGCTCTCTTTGGTGATATAGTCATAAACATGGCCCTTAAGATTTGTGCCGTTTATCTGATAGTAGGCATTCTTGATTATGCTTATCAGAAGCATAAATTCAATGAAGATCTTAAGATGACCAAGCAGGAGGTCAAGGATGAGTTCAAGAATGCTGAAGGAGATCCGCAGATCAAGGGCAAGCAGAGGCGGAGGATGCAGGAGGCATCCAGGCGGAGAATGATGCAGGAGATCCCGCAGGCGGATGTTGTCATCACGAACCCGACCCACTTTGCAGTTGCCTTAAGATATGATCCCGAGAGGGCGCCGGCCCCTTTTGTTATTGCAAAGGGTGAGGATTTCCTGGCTGCCAGGATCAAAGAAGAAGCAATAAAGAACAATATTGATGTAGTCGAGAATAAACCGCTTGCAAGAATGCTATATTATAATGTGGATCTGGGGGCACAGATCCCTCAGGAACTGTATTCGACAGTGGCTGAAATACTTGCGGTGATCTATAATAAACGTGAAGCACAGGCGGCAACGGCATAGATATGATATAAATCCGTCAGACAAGAGGGGAGGTGAACGGAATGAAGATAGGAAGAGCAGACCTTGGTGTTGCCCTGTATCTGCTGTGTGCATTTATATTCCTTATTATTCCCATTCCGTCAGGCCTTCTTGACATATGTCTGGCGCTGAATATGTCCGTAGCCTTTGCGATCCTCTTTAATTCCATGTTCGCCAAGGAAGTGCTGGATATGTCTTTCTATCCCACCATGCTGCTTTTTACGACCCTCTTTCGTATATCGCTTAATGTTTCATCGACCAGACTCATTCTTACTACGGGATCTCCGGGTAACGTTGTAGAGACCTTCGGCAGTTTCGTGGGCGGCGGTGATCTGGTCATGGGTTCGATAGTTTTCATTATCCTGATCATCATCCAGTTTATGGTCATCAACAAGGGTTCCGAGCGTGTTGCTGAAGTAACTGCCAGGTTTACGCTTGATGCCATGCCGGGTAAGCAGATGGCTATTGACGCTGACCTTAATACCGGTGCAATCACCGATGAGGAGGCCAAGAAGAGAAGGGATAAGATCCAGGAAGAATCAAGCTTCTTCGGTTCCATGGATGGTGCGGTTAAGTATGTTAAGGGAGATGCAACGGCCGGACTGATAATCACAGCCGTAAATATCGTCGGCGGAATAATCATGGGAATGACCAGGAACGGACTGGATTTTCAGGCAGCCCTTCAGAAATATGCTATCCTTACAATAGGTGACGGCCTTGTATCCCAGATACCATCGTTAGTCATTTCGTTATCAACAGGTATTCTCGTAACAAAGGGCGGTAAGGAGGCCGATTTCGGAAATATTATCGTAAAACAGCTTTTCGGAATGCCGAGGGCTTTGTATATCACAGGAGCGATCCTTGCCTTTCTGGGAGTGTTTACACCTCTTAACCTTCTTCTCTTTGTCGGATTCGGCGCCATTTTTATCGTATGCGGAAGAATGGTTGCCAATACGCTTGAAGAGAGCAAGGTTGAGGCTCAGGTTGATGAGACTGAAGCGGAAGCGGAGGAGATCAGGAAACCTGAGAATGTTGTTTCCCTTCTCCAGGTTGATCCCATTGAGCTTGAATTCGGTTACGGGATCATTCCTCTGGCCGATGTCAATCAGGGCGGAGATCTCCTTGACCGTGTCGTAATGATAAGACGACAGGTGGCACTGGAGCTAGGTACCGTGGTACCTATCATCCGTCTCCGTGATAACATACAGCTTAATCCTAACCAGTATATAATCAAGATAAAGGGTATTCAGGTTTCCGAAGGTGAGATCCTCTTTGACCACTATATGGCAATGAATCCCGGTTATGTTGAGGAAGAGATCTCGGGTATCCCGACTGTTGAGCCCTCCTTTAACCTCCCGGCAACATGGATCACCGAATCCCAGCGCGAGAGGGCTGAAAGCCTTGGCTATACCGTAGTCGATCCGCCTTCGATAATAGCCACACATCTGACCGAGATCATAAGGCAGCACATTGCTGAACTGTTGACAAGACAGGATGTTCAGAACCTTGTGAACAATCTAAAGGAGTCAAATCCTTCCCTTGTCGACGAGCTCACTCCGAAACTGCTCGGCCTCGGAGAGATACAGAAGGTTCTTCAGAACCTGTTAAGAGAAGGTATATCAATAAGAGACCTTCTTACCATATTCGAGACATTGGCGGATCATGCCGTTATATCAAGGGATACCGATATTCTTACAGAGTATGTAAGGCAGTCGCTTAAACGTGCGATCTCAGCCAAATATTTCCCGGCGAATGAAGCCACACAGGTTGTTACCCTGGATCCCAAAATAGAGCAGGAGATCATGGCTTCCGTTAAGCAGACTGAGCAGGGAGCATACCTTACGCTGGATCCCGAAAGGACCAAGGCAATAATGAATTCGGTCAGGATAGAGACGGATAAGCTGGAGAAACTGGGCAAGTCCCTTATCATAATCACTTCGCCGATCGTCAGGATGTACTTTAAGAAGCTGACGGAGGATTATTTCAAGGATCTTGTAGTGGTTTCATATAATGAGGTTGACAGTAACGTTGAACTCCAATCCGTAGGAATGGTGACAGCTTAAATGATTATAAAGAAATTTCAGGGAAAAACCGAAGAAGAGGCAACAGTTCTTGCCAGGAAGGAACTGGGAAGCACGGCTGTCATCATGAATGTGAGGACGGTGAAGAGCAAGGGACTTAAAGCTTTCTTTAAGAAGCCTGTGGTTGAAGTTACGGCAGCCCTTGAAGATGAGCCGGACAGAAGCTCATATAAGCCTATACTTCCTGCGGCAACCGTGCGAAGAACGGTACAGAGTGCCAGGGAGGAGATTGAGAAGGAGAAAGAGAGGGAGCAGGAAAGAGAAGTCAGGCTTGAAGAACCTGCAATGCCGTCAAGACCAGTAAAGACGGAGCAAAAGGAATCACTCGAAGAGAAGCTTGAGAGCATACATTCCCTTATAGAGCAGCAGCTTAGCAGGGAATTGTCCGATGGTGACTTTGATGAAGACTCTGATGAACAGATGCCCTTCTTCAAGCTTATTTACAATACCCTTATCGATAATGAGGTTGATGAAAAATATGCCAACGAGATAATCGATGAACTGGGCAAGATAAAGAAGACAGGGGCAGGGATCGATGTTTTCCTCGCAAATATATATCAGAAGATGATACTTCAGTTCGGACAGCCCTCCATCGTTACCAAGGCAT
>JBGUQP010000156.1:0-4793 GCA_045131145.1 Lachnospiraceae bacterium
ATGAAAGAGAATATTCGGGACCTGTATACTCGGTCCGTTCAAAGTTGATGTTTCTCTTATTTCCGACCTGACCGCTGACAGAGATAACGTCCGGGACGGATGTGGCTGTTGTATTAGCCGCATCTTCGGCATTTTCCGCCTGCGCGGCATCCCCGTTGCCGTTGCATCCTGCCAGAAGCAGTGCTGAGCATAATACTATTGTAAAAAGACGTGATCTATTTCCCCTGATCATTTTACTCCCCGGTTATAATTCTTAAATTATGGAAGATATTTGTACTAAGTACTCACACCTACCATGGATATGGTGCCTGGCCGTTATAGAAGGCATGATATGCGGTAACATTGGCCATGTCCACTGCATAAGCACCGTTGGTTGCGAGCACTGCGTTGTAGGCTCCCTGGTTTACCTTGGCTGAGTTATTTATTGCCATGTTGTTGAGTGCCGTCGCATATATTGATTTATCCGCATATACCGCTGCATAAATCGGCTCATCCATCAGAGTGGCCATGTATGTTGCCGGAACCGGAAAGGCTGCCGCCTGCTGCATCTGATAGGTTATCAGAGCATTTGCCTGGGTCAGCTTTACACTGGCTGCGTTAAGGGCAGCCTCGGCCTGCATGATCCGGCTTGGCGATGCATTGCTTTTCTTCAGAGATTCAAGATACATGTATTTTCTCTGAAAGTCGGCTTCGAGTGCAGGAACGTTGTACATCTGCCGTAACAGCTGGGCCTGAGCGCCCGCTTCCAGTACATTGTAGGCTGCCTTCGCTTCTCTTGCCGGAGCAAAGATAAGACAGGCCGCGATCAATAGTGCTGCTGTGATTATTTTCTTCATAATTCTTTCCCCTCCCTGAGATGGATTGTTTAAGCTATACAAATATGCCCCAATGGGCACAATGAAGCTGTCATTAATATACATCGGTAATATTATAACAAATGTTTAGGGTAAAATTACCAAAAACAGAGAAAAAGTTTTGTAAGTACGAACTGATGATTTGGTTGTTTCGCGGGTGACTTTACAGTATAATGACAATATATGACTTTTCGGAGGACCAATGAAGGCCAGATTGATTGCAGTTGCGGTATCGGTCAGCATCGTTCTTGCGGGCATCTATGTAGCTCCGCATGCGGACGAGCTTGATATGGTGATAAGCAGCGATGATACGGAATCGAATACGGACCTGCTTGACGGGGAGGAAACAGCCGGATCCGATGATATTGTGTTTGAATCGTCAGGTGAAGAAGCAGGCGGGAATGCGGACAGCGAACCTGTTATAATTGAGGATGTCAGAACATCGTCTGAGGGAAACGGTGATGAGGATATCCTTGAGGAAGAGGAAGAAGATATTTTGAATGCGGTTCCGGATGAGCCCGATAATGCTGTTGATTCCGGGGAAGATGATTATTTTGAGACTGAGACTGAGTACATTTATGATGACAGGCCATTTGATGCTTCTTATATAACGGGCGAGGGTGTGGACAGGATCCGTAAGGTGATAATTGCCTATGCGCAGTCGCTCGGGGGCACCTTTATGAGTCCGTATTACAAGGGCGGACAGGCGGTCAGCATACAGTGCTGTGCCTATGTCAATCAGGTCTGGAAGCATGTATTCGGTAAGGATATATATGACACCGGCGTTATGACTACTACAAGTCATGAAGGCGAGACCATATATAATTTCCTTGACAGGACAGGTGCCAGGGCAGGTGATATATTATATGTCCGCTATTGGAAGATCAAGAAGAATGACTGGTCATCGCATTTTATGATCCTGCTTGATTATGATGAGACCGGTGTGTATGTTACCGACGGTTACGAGACGGACGACGGCAAGTTCGTTGTCTGGCGTATAGACAAGAAGGCTGTTTACAGTACAAGTAATTTCTTTAAGAAGACGGGAAGCGACAGGGACAAGCCGAACAGCAAACACTGGACCGGCAAGAACGGAAGCTTCTTCAAGTTGTACAGGATGAGACAGGAGGAATGGTGCGCGGTAGCCAATTCGACTTATGAGGAGTATGCATCCGATCCGATGGTGAGGTCAGTGTTTATAAGGCCAAACAGGGCGGAAGGTACCTTTACAATAAATGCGATAATATACTCCAGCAACGGACTTAACAGGGTTCAGTTCCCTGTTTGGACTGTGGCTGATGGCCAGGATGACCTGCTGCCGGCTTATGAGACCGATGAAGCGGCATCCGGGGAGATAACCCGGCTCATTGACGATATGTATGATGTTACTTACACCGTGGACATAGCGGATCACAACTATGAATGCGGAAACTATATGGGTGAAATGTATATGTATGACAATGCCGGTGTTCTCATCACATCAAGGCTTGATGCCGTAAATATGGACGGGTCATCGGGAAGTGTCTGCGTGGAGCACATCCCCTGGAGCCTTGAATGAGCCATGGGGAGCCATAAGGACGGTTGTTTTGGATCATATTTTCAGGAGGAAAGCTATGAGCTTCATATAAATGCCATGGTTTTCAGCGGAGAAAAAAATGAGTGAAAAAATAAGTGAAAGAGCCCTGGATTTTGCCGGGGCTCTGTGTAAATTCAGCAATAAGGATGAATCATTTCGCAATGAGTTTATAAGAAGGCTTGAGGACTCGCCGGCTCTTTACAGGGAATTTATGTATTTCCTTGACCATCAGGACTTCCTGTGTGAGATGAACATACAGGGGATCACGATACCGGATATACTGGTGTGGCAGGTGGATAAATTCAAGGCCGGGATCGATGAGGGCAGGTTCGAGCTTAAATACAATGCCGATGCCATGCTCCTTGCCGCCTTTAACACCATGTACGATGTAGAGCGTGATCCGGCCCCATATCTGGAGAACTTCCGCACAGTCACGGGCTCTGACTATGAAGACAAAATCAAGGGGTATTGATACACGGCTCACCTTCAGGCCGGCTTGAGGTTCGCCGGCATTATAACCCTTGTATCATACTACATTTTGTGGTAAACTTACATGGTATCTACGAGATGTGGATTCAGAGGGATGATAGGTGCATGTACGTAGCTCTGTTTATTCTATGGATAATCTTTAACGGAAGGTTAACACCGGAAGTAGCCGTTATCGGGCTTATTGTTTCGGCTGTGATCTTCTTTTTTATGTGCAGATTCATGGATTACAGTATCCGGAAGGAGAAGGCCCTCTATATGCTTCTTCCCTGGATGATCCGGTATTTCTTTATTTTGCTGACTGAAATAGTTAAGGCGAACATAGCCACGGCACGATTTGTTCTTAACCCTAAAATTGAAGTGGAACCCAGGATAGTGACTTTCAAACCGGATATAAGATCCGGTTTTCTTAAGGCGGTCCTGGCTAATTCGATAACCCTGACCCCGGGTACAATAACCATCAATATTGAGGACGGCGAATACACGGTCCATTGTCTTGACCTTGATCTGGCCACGGACATCGGTGAATCCGTGTTTGTGAAGGAGATACACAAGGCCCAGGAGATATTGGATAAAGCATGAAGACAGCAGAACCGTCCCCGTGTCTTCATAAGGAGAAAATATGTCATCTGCGGAAGGAGCAATAAGTGCTCTCCTGATAGGAATAATGCTTGTATATGCGGTACTGGTAGTCCTGGTGCTTATAAGAGCCGTTGCGGGTCCCAAGATTGCCGACAGGCTTATGGCCATCAACATGGTCGGTACCATAGGTATCTTCCTTATGGCCGTTGTTGCCGTTAAGCTGGGTGAGGACTATCTTCTTGATATAAGCATCATATACGCGATGATAAGCTTTCTGTCTGTCGTGATCCTGACCAAGGTTTATATGGGAGTCCATGACGAGAATGTTCTGCGTAAATTCAAGAGGGACAGGGAGGCCAGGCGGGCGAAGGAGAACCGTCCCATGGCTTCCGAGGATGAACTGGACAGGCTCCTTCGTGAAATGGAGAAGTGATATGGAATGGGTACGTTTTTGCGCAGCTGCCATATGTCTTATATTTGCAGCCTGCATGGAAAGTATAGCTGTATACGGTGTGTTTAAGTTCAGGTTCTGCATGAACAGGATGCATGCTGCCGCGATAGGTGATACCATGGGTCTTCTGCTGGGTGCACTGGGCCTTATTATCCTAAAGGGATTTACATGGTTCTCGCTCAAGATGCTTATTGTGGTTATCTTCTTGTGGATGACATCATCCGTTGCGTCGCACGTCATCATGAGGATGGAGTATTCCATAGATGAAGATTCGGTTAAGGAGGAGACAGGCGGGGAATGAAGTTCTTTATAATCATACTGGCTCTATTTTTGATAGTGTGTGCCATAGCAACCTGTCTTCACAGGACTTTGCTTACATCAATAATCATATTTATGGCTTATTCAACGATAATGAGTATCATCTGGGCCTTGCTTGAATCCCCCGACCTTGCAATTACCGAGGCGGCGGTAGGAGCAGGCGTTACTTCGATACTCTTCTTTGTAACCCTGAAGAAGATAAGGGCGGTCGAAACGACCGAGATACAGGCCGGTAGTGCGGAAGAGTCAGCAGCGAGGGCTGAAGGCATAGGGGCTGAGCATGAGTAGAAAACGCAGGGACTATAAGAGTACCTTTTACAGCAGAATAGAGGACTTTGTTAACGGTAAGGAGGAATTCCTGCTTTACAGGCCTACAGGCACTACCGAGGCCAAGAAGCTTGAAAGCCTGGAGGAGGAGCTTACCGAGGCGGCCGACCTTCTTGAGATGAGGGAGGCCCAGCAGAAGATACAGGATAACACGGAACCGCTTGACTTTTTAAAACGGTTCCATAAGCTGTATGGGTTT
>JBGUQP010000157.1:0-2809 GCA_045131145.1 Lachnospiraceae bacterium
CGGCAGGTTGTTCTTATGTATTACTATGAGGATATGACACTCAAGGAGATCAGTAATGTGCTTGAAGTGTCGGAATCACGAGTGTCACAGCTCCATACAAAGGCTCTCAATAAAATGAAGGGCAAAATGGGTAAATATATGGGATTTTTTAACGGATGACCAAGGGTCGGAAGACGGGGGAGAAATCATGGGTGATGTCAATTCTTATTTCAAATTGAGGATTAAAGGAGACGGAACATACCTGATCCTGTATCCGCCACAGGGTAACGGAGCTGCCATTGAGTTTGAAGAACTTCAGGGATACCTGCAGAGACATGGTTTTATCGCTGATAAGATGGCTATTGCCAAGGCGATCCAGGGGTCAGGAGGAGAAACATGTGAAGTCAAGATCGACAACAGGGTGGGCCGTGAAGAAAGCGAGAGTTACAGCCTGTCGATATCCGATGACGGCATGACTTGTACTGCAAGGTTTTACCCCGCTTCGGATAAGGGGGAAGAACTTAAGAAGGATGAGATAATAAAGGATCTCAGGTTTAAGAAGGTCAGCTTTGGTATTAAGAATGATGCGATAAATGCTTTTTTTGAAGATAAACATTACTGTACCGATTATGTGATCGCGGAAGGTAAACCCGTAAGGGAAGGATCGGACGGTAAGATTGAATACCTCTTCAATACCGATCCGTCAACAAAGCCCACACTAAATCCCGATGGTACGGTTGATTTCTTCAATCTCAATATTATAAGCGGATGCAGGGAAGGTCAGGTGGTCGCCAGGCTTACGCCTGCTGATCCGGGGGATGACGGTGTCAGCGTTTACGGAAGTTATATCAGTCCCAAGGAAGTAAGTGAGCCCAAGTTTTCCTTTGGAAGAAATCTTAAGGTTTCGGAGAATGGCCTGGAGCTGATCAGTGAGATAAACGGGAATGTAACCCTTGTAGATAATAAGGTTTTTGTTTCCAATATCTACGAAGTTAATGATGTGGATACGTCCACGGGTAATATTGAGTATGACGGTGATGTGCATGTCAACGGCAATGTGAAAGCCGGCTTTACGGTAAAGGCCAGCGGTAATGTTGAGGTGCGCGGTGTTGTTGAGGGTGCCCTTGTAGAGGCCGGAGGCGATATAATAATCACCCGCGGTATGAACGGCATGGGTAAGGGAGAGATAAAAGCGGGCCGCAATATAGTGGCCAAGTTCCTTGAAAATGCCAGGGCAACAGCGGACGGATATATTCATGCGGAAGCAATAATCCACTCAAAGATAATAAGCAAGAGCGATGTAATCGTAACCGGCAAGAAGGGATTTATAACCGGAGGAAGTGTACAGGCTCTGGGTAATGTCGAGGCTAAGACGATCGGTTCGGAAATGGGTGTGGATACTGATATCCAGGTCGGGCAGGATCCCTCGATCAAGCTTAAGGCTACCAGTATGCAGCAGGAGTTAACGGAGAAGAACAAGAAGCTCAATCAGGTTAAGCCGGTTCTTGTGACTCTTACCATGCGTATGAAGAAGGGCGATAAGCTTACACCGGACCAGCTTCGCAATTTCAAACAGCTTTCGGAGGAATATAAGAACCTTAACGAAGAAATAAACAACCTGATGGATGAATATGATAAGTATATGGAATCCATTGACATAAAGGATACGGAATCGGTGGTAAAGGTTTCCGAGTGTGCATATCCGGGGACCAGGATCACGATAAGTGAGGTATATACCAACCTGAAGGCCCCGGCACAGAGGGCACGTTTTGTTAAGGAAGGCGCCGATATAAGGATCAAGGCCCTGTAGGTATGTACAAGAGGACGGAGGTATGTTATGATTAGTCCTATTGAATTGAGTGGTACGCTTGCGCGTACTCAGGATATAGCGAATCTTCGTGCCAATGAAGACAATAAGGCAGCGCTTGATCATGTTAATGTCCAGAACCAGGTAGATGTTAAGGGCGATGAAACGGTTCATACGGTCAAGTCGGCAAGTGAGAGTGACGGTACCGATACAAGACACGATGCCAAGGAGAAGGGCAGGAACGAATTTGTCGATATAAGGAAAAAAAACAAGAAGGCAAAAGCTCCTGATGAAGGGGTAAGAGTGAAGTCGCGATCACCCGGATTTGACCTGAAAATCTAATATGAATTTATAGGAGACAGGATATGACCCCTATGGAAATAACACTCCTTATCATAGGAGTGGTTATTTTTTGTTTAAGCTTTGTGCTTAAGGACAAGAATGAACAGATCGTTCAGGGAATAGATGAAGACAAGCTTCGTGAGGAAGTAAGACGTATCACCGATAAGGAATACGACTCGATGAACCTTAAGGTTAAGGAGGCAACGGATTCTTCGGTTGAATATGCCATGGAGAAGTCGGAACGCGCCCTCGAGAAGTTATCAAATGAAAAGATAATGGCTCTTTCCGAGTATTCAAATACCATAATGGAAGAGATCAACAAATCTCATAAGGAAGTAATGTTCCTCTATGATATGCTTACGGACAAACAGACGGACCTTAAGAATACCGTACGAAAGGCTGAAGCTGTTACCAGGGAAGTAAATAGCGTGGGCGGTAAGGTGGTAAGGCAGAAGGTTGTACGTAAAAAGACCGCGCCCGGACAGGATAATGAAAAGGGAGAAGAAGTAAGGGATAACTCAGAAACTAAGGAAGAAAAGGTTAGAGAGCGCGGAAAGATAGCTGCAATAATAGAAGACGGACTGACAGATGAGCAGAAGGAGAACAATAACAAGAGGATAATTGAACTCTATCAGGCCGGAAGGACCAATGTTGAGATAGCAAAGGCGCTTAACCTCGGGG
>JBGUQP010000158.1:0-4774 GCA_045131145.1 Lachnospiraceae bacterium
TTCCGCCGCCGCCGGCATCCACCTTGCCGAGCTCAGCCGTCTGGTATAATACCTTGTCCTTATCGAGTATATTCCGAAGGTAAGCGATGTATTCGGCATTGGCATCGTTGCTGCCCGACTTGCCGCGCGAACCGGTGTACTTGTTGAATACCACTCCGTTTCCCAGATAGCAGGCATTTTTCTTGTCGAAAACACTTCCGTAGGTGGGATCGAATCCCGCACTTACATCCGAACTTAACATACATGAATTGGCAAGTGCCCTTCTTAACAGAAGCTCGGAATACTCACCCGATAAGTTCATTATCTCGGCAACCATGTTCTCAAAGAAGTGCGACTGCATTCCCGTCGCCCCCACACTTCCTATCTCTTCCTTGTCAACAAGGATACAGCAGGCCGTCTTCTCCACACTGCCTGCATTCAGGATGGCACGAAGCGAAGGATATGCACATACCCTGTCATCATGTCCGTAACCTAAGATCATGCTCCGGTCAAGGCCAGCCTCCCTTGCCTTTCCTGCCGGAACCACTTCCAGTTCCGCCGAAACAAAGTCATCCTCTTCTACGTCATATTCCTTCTTAAGTATCTCAAGGATGTTGCTCTTGACCTTGTCCTTACCCTTCTTTTCTTCTTTATCTTCACCGGTCTTACCGGCCCTTCCCTTTATCACAAGGGGCTTATTGCCAATGATGATATCGAGGGCTTCGCCTTCGACAACCTTATTGGCCTTCTTCTCCATCTGTTCTGCTGCCAGGTGGATAAGGAGGTCCGATACGAAGAATACGGGATCGTCCTCTTCCTCGCCTATATTTACTATAACAGTGGTCCCATCCTTCTTTACGATAACACCGTGAAGGGCAAGGGGGATCGTAACCCACTGGTACTTCTTGACTCCCCCGTAGTAATGGGTATCAAGATAAGCAAATCCTCCGTCCTCATACAGGGGCTTCTGCTTGATATCAAGACGGGGTGAATCGATATGGGCTCCCAGAATGTTCATGCCCTCACTCATCGGCTTCTTACCGATCTTAAAAAGGGCTACCGACTTATTCATCCACACGGAATAGACCTTATCACCGGCCTTTAACTTGGTACCTGAACCGATAAGCGAATCAAGCTCCTTAAAGCCTGCCGCCTCGGCAGCTTCAACTATATAATCAGTGCATTCTCTCTCGGTCTTGCACCTTGATAAAAAATCGATATACTCACTGCTTACCGTCTCAAGCTCCTTAAGCTGTCTTGCACTGTAAGCTTCCCATGTGTTCTTATTCTCCATAATTCTCTCTAACCTCACATAACATACTTTACACCCCCTCGGCTTCCCCTTGGGGTGCTAAACATCCAGTGGATGTTTGTTTAGCACGGACCGAAGCGAAGCGTAGACAGCTGTCACCGAAGGTGACTGATGAGGGGTCATCACATCCGACTGATGAGGGTTCTTTCCCCCTTGGCTTCCCCTTGGGGGGAAGCTGTCACCGAAGGTGACTGATGAGGGGTCTTTCAACTCCTCAGCACAACATCATACTTCTCCTTAAGTTCCTCAAGCAGACCCGCAACAAATCCGTCTATCTTGTCCGCCTTAAGCTCTTCCTCACCCGGAGTATATACAACCGAGAAGGCCATGCTCTTCTTATCAAGCCCTAGCTGCATTCCTTCATAAACATCAAACAGAGTAACATCGGTCACATACTCGCATGAATCATAGATCGCCTTCTCTATCTGGGCGCAGGTAACCTTCTTGTTCATAACAAAGCACAGATCCCTCTTCTCTTCCGGGAACTTAGGCAGCGGCCTAAATGTCTGCTCCTTGCCGTAGTACTTTACAAGCTTATGGAGGGCTACTTCTGCCACGAAGGAATCAACCCTCATGTCAAGCTCATCTATTATCTCGTATTTAACCTGTCCGACATATCCCACTTCCTCACCGTCGCACAAGATCTTAGCCGTTCTGTAGGGATGGAGGAAGGACTTCTCACAGGCTTCGTAATCAAAGCTTATATTAAGCGTATTAGCTATCGTTTCAACAAGACCCTTGGCGGAGAAGAAATCCTCATCCGTTCCGAAGCATCCTATGCACACGGTCTCAAGCTCATCGGGATACTCGGACAGAGGGAGTGACTTTGGCACGAATATATTGCCGACCTCGAAGATGCGTCCCGAGAGGATGCCCTTCTTCTGGTTGCGCTGCATTGCCTGGATCATCTGAGGCGCAAGCGTTGTCCTCATAAGAGACAGATCTTCGTTAATGGGATTCATTATCTTAATCGCCTTGCGCTCATCCGCATCCTGAGGAAGCCTTATTAGGTCAAGGGACGTCGGTGAGAAGAAGGAATAGTGAACGCCTTCCGATGCTCCTGCACTGCACAGGGCCCTCTTTATCTTAAGCTGGGTTCTCTGCTCCAGATTATAACCGCCCAGAGTCACCTCGGCCGTAGGCATGAAAGTTCCCTTTATATGGTCGTAGCCGTACATCCTTATGATCTCCTCGGCCACATCCTGATAGGACTCCATATCCTCACGGTAGGCAGGCACCTTAAGTGTTAACTCATCACCGTTAAGTGAGGGTTCAAAACTAAGTCCTGAAAGTATACGCATGATATCATCGGTTGGAACGGTTATACCCAGTACACCGTTTACCTTGTTAACACTCACCTTAAGTTCTGTCGGTTCGATCGAATTACCTGTGTTGCAGTCAACATGTGTTGAACTTACCTTACCGCAATTCAGTTCTTCTATTAAGTGAAGGGCCCTCTTCATGGCCATGACCGTCGTGTATTCATCAACACCCTTTGAGAACCTTGCCGATGAATCGGATGATTTGCCCAGTGCCCTTGAACTCTTCCTTATATTGTCGCGCATGAACTTGGCTGCTTCAAAAAGGACTTCATTTGTCGTATCCAGTATCTCGGAATTAAGGCCTCCCATGATACCCGCAAGGGCAACCGGCTTAACCCCGTCACAGATGACAAGGTTATTCTCCGTAAGTGTAAGCTCCTTCTCATCAAGGGTCACGATTCTTTCACCCTCTTTGGCCCTTCTTACATTTATCATGTCACCTTCAAGGTAGGCATAGTCAAAAGCATGCATGGGCTGTCCCAGTTCATTAAGGATATAATTAGTAATATCCACAAGATTTGAAATGGGCGTCTGGCCTATAAGGGCAAGCCTTCTGCGCATCCAGGCAGGACTCTGTTCTATCTTAACGTCATATACATAATGTCCGATATATCTGGGACATATATCCGGTGCATCTACGGTCACCTTAAAGGCATCCTTCTTAACATCCGTCTCGGTATAGTCAAGTGCAGGCTCATGAAGCTTGCTTCCAAGGACTGCAGCCACCTCTCTTGCAATACCGAAGATGGACTGGCAGTCGGGCCTGTTGGCCGTTATCGCTATATCGAAGATCCAGTCATCAAGACCTGTAATGGACTTAACATCCTCTCCCACCTTCGCATCAGTGGGAAGTACCAGAAGGCCGTTGTATCCGGCACCTTCATAAAGGTCTTCCGTAAGGCCTATCTCAACTCCGGAGCACAGCATTCCGTAAGAGTCATATCCGCGGAGCTTACCCTGACCTATCGTCATCACTCCCTCAACAGTTTTATGATCCTTGGCCGTTGCGTATACGGTCGCTCCGATAAGGGCGAGCGGGTACTTGCCGCCTGCCTTCACGTTATCGGCACCGCAGCATATCTGAAGAAGGTCACCCTGGCCTGCATCTACCTTACATAAATGCAGATGTGTATCGGGTATCGGCTCACACTCCTTAACCTCACCGACAACAACCTTGCTTATGTCATATCCGACCTCGTACTTCTCCTCTACCTCGAAGCCGCATGAGAAGAGCTTCTCCTCGAGCTCATCAACACCTATATTTATATCAACGTATTCCTTAAGCCAACTCAATGGTACTAACATAACTATTCTCCTTTATATGTACAGTTTATTACTCATATCCTCTATCGGTTTATTCCCTTATCTGTTCAAGGACCCGAAGGTCTGATTCGAACAGATGCTTTATGTTGTTTATACCGTACTTAAGCATGGCAATACGTTCGATACCTATACCGAAGGCAAAACCGCTGTATACATCCGAGTCGATCCCGCAGCCCTCAAGGACCTTCTTATTCACAACGCCGGCTCCCAGGACCTCGATCCAGCCTGTACCCTTGCACAGCTTACAGCCCTTGCCGTGACACTGGAAGCAGGATACGTCGACCTCTACCGAGGGCTCGGTAAATGGGAAATAGGAAGGACGAAGCCTTGTGCTCACTCCTTCTCCGAATATCTTCTGTACAAATTCATCAAGCATACCCTTAAGGTCGCACAGGGTTATGCCCTTATCAACTACCAGTCCTTCCATCTGTGAGAACATGGGGGAATGGGTTGCATCATCATCCGAGCGGAATACCTTGCCGGGTGATATTATCTTAATGGGCGGCTGCTCCTTCTCCATAACGTGGATCTGTCCCGCGGATGTCTGGGTACGAAGGAGGAACTTATCCGACAGATAGAAGGTGTCCTGCATATCCCTCGCAGGATGATCGTCGGGAGTGTTGAGAGCGGTAAAGTTATAGTAATCCGTCTCTATCTCGGTGCCTTCAAATATCTCAAAGCCCATGGATCCGAATATATCAACGATCTGGTTCCTCACAAGCGTATTGGGATGGAGGAAGCCCTGTCTGCTGACTTTACCGGGCATGGTAACATCAAGCTTCTCGGACTCGTACTTAAGCCTCATCTCCTCAGCCTTGAATTTCTCATCCATCTCATC
>JBGUQP010000159.1:0-2335 GCA_045131145.1 Lachnospiraceae bacterium
ATTTCATGGGGTCCGACAACATCAATTCGCTCATGGTCTACGAGGGGGAACCCTTCGACGGAGAGGGCGAAGGGGTGTGGGTTGAGGAATGGTTCGCACGCACCAACGGGATAAAGCTCGGTGACAACATAAAGTTAAAGCTTGACAGTACGACCATCAACGGCATTGTAAGAGGGATCGTTGATGCGCCCGACTGTGTCTATTACGTTTCCGAATCGGATGTGATGTATCCCAACTATCAGAAGTGCGGACTTGTTTATCTTCCTCCGTCCATGTATCCCGATCCGTCAAATATCATATACAATCAGCTGATCGTGGATGTAAGGGGGGACATGAGCGATGATGAGACCATCGGTACTATAAAGGAGAAGCTTGAGAAGGCCTTTGACAGGGACGATATAGCCGTTACCGACAGGGATCAGAACTTAAGCTATGCCACCTATGATGCCGAGACCAAACAGCATAAGGCGATGGGACTTATGTTTGCTGCAGTATTCCTGGCCATAGCCCTTCTTGGCATAGTCACGACAATGGCCAGGGTGACCGCAAGCCAGCGGACCCAGATAGGAACACTGAAGGCCCTTGGTTTTTCCAAGAGGGCGATCACACTCCATTATGTTTCGTACGGATTTGTTATAAGTGCACTGGGCTGCATTACTGGCGCGTGGCTCGGTTATCTGACTTTGCCTCCGTGGATACTGGGAATGTTTGTGGGCAGCTATCTGGTACCGGGACTTGCCGGTAAGATAACGGTACTTGATATTGAAGCTATCATAGCAGCAATAATCATATCCACCCATGTAAGCTTCTTATCATGCCGTAAGGAACTTAAGGACCCGCCGGCAGTGACTCTTAAGCCGCCGGCACCAAAGAAAGTCAGGCACTCGGCCCTTGAGAAGAGCAGGCTGTGGCTTAAGCTTGACTTTTCCACCCAGTGGAATATAAGGGATGTGTTCAGGAATAAATTGCGGTCTCTCATGGGTATCATGGGGGTTGTGGGATGCTCGATGCTCCTTGTCTGTGGTTTCGGCTGCTTCGATTCAATTAACGGACTTATGGACAAGATGTACGGGGAGCTCATGACTGCGGGCAATAAGGTCCTGCTCTCAAATGATGCAGGCTACGGCTATGCTTACGATCTTGCATCCCGCTATAAGGGACAGATGATAGAAGAGACAAGTGTTGAATTCGTGTCGGACAGTGTTAAGAAGAGCGGGTCGGCGACAATAATCGATAAGGGTAATTATGTGCATGTTCAGGATAAGGATTTAAAGCCTATAAAGCTTAACAGGTCGGGGATCGCCATGACTAACAAGATGGCGGGGCTTCTGAAGGTTAAGGAGGGTGACTTTGTCAGATGGCATCTTGTGGGGGATGATGAATGGCAGTATTCGAGGATCATGCAGATATACAGGGATCCGTCCGTTCAGGGGATAACCATGTACCGTGAGGTATTTGAAGATATGGAGTATTCCTTTAGGCCGACGGCCATTCTCACCAACATGAGCCTTCCGGAAGACCTGTCCGATGAGGATGAAGTGTCGACGGTGCTTAATGTGGCAGATATGAAAAAGTCATTCGCAGAGACACTGGAAATGCTCAATGCAATGGTTTACATAATGGTGATCGCGGCGGTCCTTCTTGGTGTGGTTGTCCTGTATAACCTGGGAGTTTTGTCTTTCGTTGAGAAGACGAGAGAGGTTGCGACCCTTAAGGTCCTTGGCTTTAAATCATCAAAGATAAGGAACATCCTCCAGAAACAGAATATATGGCTTACCGTGGCGGGCATCGGCTTCGGCCTTTACACGGGGTGGGGGATGCTGTATGTCATATGTACCACGGTGTCAGAAACGCTTGATATGTACCCGATATTAAGCTTGACCACATATATCATATCAATATGCGGAACCTTCATGGTTTCGATCGGAGTTAACTTCATGTTTTCAGGCAAAGTCAAGACCATCGACATGGTTGATGCCCTCAAGGGAGTCGAGTGAAACACCGGCCATGTGACACTTTAGCTCTGTGTGACACTTTAGCTCTGAATGAAAGTGTCACATGGATTGTCCCCCGGTTTTGCCTTAAATATGTAGAAAAATATACACATATAGAGTATAATATGACATATTGGTTTCCTTGGGGAGGAAGACATGAAGGCTAACTTGCGCAGGCTGTTTAAAAATGGTGTCAGGGGCGACGTGCTGGTATGTGAGGCGATAGCGATAAACGTGCTTATGTCTTACGTTGCCCACCGGTTAGGCCTGCCGATATATCTGGATACCGTGGGAACCATATTCATTTCGGTTCTTGGGGGGATGTTCCCCGGTATAGCAAC
>JBGUQP010000160.1:0-7383 GCA_045131145.1 Lachnospiraceae bacterium
CAGCGTCGGGAACGACGTATACCAGTCATGTGAAGGCAGGCGAAAGTGCACAGCTTATCGTTAGTGAGAAGAACGGCGGCCTTATGCTTGATACATACGGCGGGGACTGGGTAGCTGACTACGCTGATAAGGACAAAAGTACCTACAAAACGGTTGATCCTTCGGATGTAAGTGTAATCGTTGAAGGAAATGACTTCATCGTAGAAGCTAAGAGCCCGCATAAATCCGGATGCATCCGCCTTCGCAACACGAGCTGGGTCGAGGGTGCCTACACCTATTGTCCATATAAGATAAGCGAAAATAAAAAAGATCCAAGCCTTATGTTCATGGGAAATAAGATCGAACTGAACATTGAAGGCAACAATGAAACTTCGACAGTCAGGGCTTTGTTCAAGGGCGGAATGAGTTTGGATCCATCCAAGCTTGGCTACGATCCTGTAAAGAGCAGCCTTGCCGAAGGCCTTAAGGTTACCGTGGATAAGGTTAACGGAACCATATCGGTTACAAGAAAGGGTCAGGTCAAGAAGGGCAGCTATAAGGTATATGTGACATATGACGGGTTAAAGAAGGGTGTGAATCTGTCAATCAAGGTTTCGGATACCAAGCCTGAGAAGGCGGTTAAGCTTAGGGCCACAGGGGCCATAGACAGTTTCGCCGGCGGAAGCATGTATTTATCACCCAGGGTTACAGGCTATGCCGGAACGATCGAGGATGTATATGTTGTTGAGTCCGATGGGGAAAAATCGGGATTTGATGCTATATGGCTCGGACAGGTCATTGAGCTTGCGACCAATGATGATTTTGTTCCGTTCAGTAATAAGGCAAACCTGAACCTTAAGGTTAAGTTATCGACGGGCGTGGAACTCCCCGCTGTATGTAAACTTAAATATCAGAAGGGTAAGCTCATAGTAAATGCTTATACTGCAGACCTGAATGTTAAGACGGTCAGCGGTGCGGCTGTTGAAACGAGCGTGAGCACGCCTGTGATAGTCACTTACAGTTACACTCATTACGCAACTCCGTTAATGAAAACAGGTAAGATATACACCGTAGACCTGACAAGGGAAGAAAGCAGTAAGCTTGTGGATGTTGAGTGTAAGGCCGATTCATCGGGTCTTGCATCGGTTAAGTACGAAAGCGGAGTGCTGACGGTAACCAATAAAGCCGGCATAGACCTTGCCAAGCCTAAGACGGTAACCTTGCCTATCAAGGTGAAATGGAAATCCGATAAACAAAACGCGAGCGCGAATTGCGAGGTGAATATATCCGAAGCTAAATAATGAGGAAGTGAAAGCAAGTGGGTCAGGAAATACGTTTCCTGACCCATTTTTTTTTATTGTTACCCCATTTTTATGAAAACCTCCTACGTATATATATGTAAAGAGATTTTTAAACTGCAAACATATGGTTTGATAGGAGGTTGAAGATGAAGAAGCGAAGTATAAGACGATTAATGATGAAGCTGCTGGCGTCAGCCATGGCGATAACTCTGTCGGTAAGTTATCCCCCGGCTGTTTATGCCGCGGATATGGATGGAGAGGCTGTCCTTATTTCCGATGAAGACAGCGCGCAGGCGGATGAGTCATCCGTCAGCACAGCTTCTGATATTCTGCAAGAGGATGACGAGACAGATAATAGCATATCTACAGATAACGACACCACATCAGACATCGATGCCAATATAGAAAACGACACTGCAGCAGGCGTCACTAAGATATCCGTATCCGAAAACGGTGTCTACGATCTTTCGGGTTCTAAGGAGAATACCTGTATCAGTATTGACAAGGGCTTGACGGATGTAACTCTTAATCTTGATTCGTTTACCATAGATGATTCTGCCCTTTGTGAGAAAGCGGGAGGCGACACCCCGGTTATTTCGATAGGCAAGAATTCATGTGTAACGATCAATTTAACGGGAACAAACAGCATAACAGGCAGCAGCACCTTCGCGGAAGAACCGGCGCCCATAATCAAGGCAGCATCCGCAACCCTGACCTTTAAGGGAGACGGCATGCTCAATATAACAGACGCCATGCCTGCGGATACCGAATACACTCATGATGGCGTAAGCGTTGATCCCGTGGACGCTATCTCGGCCAAGAGCGGAACCATCAACTTCGCATCAGGCACTGTCAATATCCAAAAGGCAGGCGGCAGTGGGGTTAAAGCCAAAGGCGGTACGATAAACTTTACAGGCGGGACCCTGAAATGCTCCAATATCGGTGATGATGCGATCAAGGCCAAGGATGGTGCAGTCAACATATCGGGCGGCCTTGTGGACCTTACGGAAGAGATATACGGCGATGGCATCCAGGCCGAGAATGTTAACATTTCGGCAGGTGCGGTCAACATTACGACCGTGTACAACAACGCGGCCGTGGGCTATTACACAGGCGGAAGCTCTTCGACAACCTTTAACACCCTGAGCGAGGGAAGGAGCGGTAACAGCGAAACCAAGACCGAGGTCATAAACATCAACACAGGCGGCCACTCCGGCATCAAGGCAGGTACCAAGTCATCAACCAGGATATATCCTTCTGCTACGGAAGAACATGAGGCTGTAGAAACCTGCGAAGCTTCGGGCGGTCTTACGATTACCGGCGGCACCATAAACATCGATACCACCGGTGCGGGCCTTAAGGCCAACTCAATAACCACTTCCGGCTATACCGCATGCGCGACCGGAACCTATATCATAGGATCGCCGGACGATGCAATTAAGTCGAACAATTCACTGACAATAAGCGGTGGTACCATAAACATCAGCGCATCCGATGATGGCATAAGCAGCGAAGGAAACCTTACGGTAACGGGAGATGCCAGTATCACCATTGATACCTGCTACGAAGGCATGGAAGCTTCCGAAATAATAATAGGAAAGCAGGGAGAATCATCCGGCCCCGAGATCACCATAAACTCAAGGGATGACGGAATCAACGCCGGATGCAAGACAAACCTTACCTATACATATACATATGATGATAACGAGGACTGTTACTATACCAAGACTTCAGTAAAGGGATCAGGCAATTCCTGCACCGTATACAGCGGTACCGTCATGATCAGGATAGACAGTGCATCAAGCAGGTCCGTAAGCCTGAGGAATGGAACCGCATCATCAACAAAGACGGTAAGCTACAATGCTAGCGGTGACGGAATAGACTGCAACGGAACACTTAATCTTGATGGCGGAACCACTTATGTATTCGGGCAGGCTTCCGGTGATAATTCACCTTTGGATACGGATAACGGATTCACACTTGGAATCAACGCGACACTTTTGGGAACAGGCGTTGACGGCATGAATGAGAGCAAGCCCGGGTTTGGGAGCGGCGTTTATGTTGTATACGGTTCAACGGGCATGGGCGGCGGCCCCGGCCAGGGTGGTAGCATGCCCGGACAGGGAGGAAATCCCGGCCAGGGCGTAAACCAACCTCCTCAGATGCCGGGACAAGGCAGCGATCCGGGTCAGGGTGGAGCAGCCATACCCGGCCAGGGCAGCATGCCGGGTGGTCCGGAAGGCGCATCATATGCAGCAGGTTCAACCTTCAGCGTAACAAACGGAACAGCAACAGTATTTGAATACACCCTTCCTTATTCGGGTTCCTTCCTTATATATGCATCACCTTCGCTTACGAGCGGAAGTGCTTATACAATGAACATCGGCTCGATGTCGACAACTGTTACGGCCACCGCGCCTTCACAGACAACCGGCCCAACACAGCCTACGGATCCAACACAGCCTACGGATCCAATACAGCCTACGGATCCGACGCAGCCGACAGACCCGACACAGCCAATCGATCCTACACAACCTACGGATCCGACAACCGTAGAATCAGGCAAGGACAGTACCGTCAATCTTAAGGATAACGGAATAAAGACCGTGGATGGCGTAACGATACATAACTATTCGGGAGAAATGGTCAAGGGTCAGAAATTCACCTTCGGTGCAGGAGCATGGACCACGAGTGACAGCAGCATTCTTAACGTAAACAGGAAAACAGGCCTTGCAACTGCTAAGAAGTCAGGAACTGCGGTACTTACCAATACGATAAGCAATACTGAGAAGAGGCAGTACACGATCCTCGTACACCTTCCTTCACTAAGCGTTTCCAAACTGTCATTGCTTAACGGTGACTCTGCCGGGGTAGTAATATCAGAGACCGGAAACATGGCGGTGACGTACGAAAGTGCCAATGAGCAGGTATTCAAAGTTGAGACTGACGTGGCTGATAAGACTAAGGTTACGGTAACGGCTGTGGGTAAAGGAAGTGCAAGGCTCATTGCCTACGTCGGCGGCAGGAAATATACGGCTAAAGTCACGGTAGTTGATAGGGCAGCTTCGGTCAAGCTGGATGATACGGCATCAGTGACCCTTAACGCCCTTCAGACCTACACACCCAAGTTCACAAGCGGCTTCAAGGTATCAGGTGCAAGCTGGAAGGCGGACGGAAACGACCTTGCTCAGCTAAAGAAGAACCTTTGGACCGATGCTGCCGGGATCATAACGATCACCAAGGGCGGTAAGATCACAGCCGTTAAGTGCGGCACGGTAACTCTTGCAGGAACCGATAAGAACGGCAGGAATGTATCGCTTACCCTTAACATCAAGGCTATACCTGTTAAGACCGATCTGTATATAACAAAGGGCAAGACTGTAAGCTACAGGAATACCTTTGCAACCAAGGCGGTTCTTCAGGGCTGGAGCGTGGATAGTGACAGTATCGTGACCCTGACCAACACCTCTAAGCCGACCGTCAAGATCACGGGCAATACAGTCGGTACCACAACCCTCACCTGCAACTGCGGTGATGTCAAATACATAACAACCATACATGTCGTAGATGTCAATTGAATAAATAGAAAAGCCGGTGCATTTGGATCAAGCATAATGACCATCAAAGTCAACAGATCATAGAGATGTCTGGAATTTGACTAATAAAGTCAATGTGAAACTCCTGAGTCCATATTTTGTGTGGATGAGGGAGTTTCTTCTATATTTAGTGCCAATTTTTTGCGATTCTGTTACATTACTCCGAGAAAATGATGAAAAATAATTCACTCACAGTTGACGTCACGACTCTAAATAGGTATAATGTCATAAAGTGTTTCTATATAGCTATACTTGTGCCTAAACAGGAGTGCAGGCAACCGGCGAGAAATCATAGGATGATAAGAGAAGGCCGGCTAGGAAAACCGCCAGGCGGCGAGGAGCAATAGGGCCCCGTAGACCCGCTTAACCCTCAAAAGAGGCCATTGACGGAAGGTAAGCACTGGCAACCCCATAGTGCAACAAGAGGCAGGAGGAAACAAAAAATAATTAAGGAGGAAAGAAAACTATGGGAAAATCTTTTAAGGGTTTTTCAAAGGCATTGTCACTGATCTTAGCAGTAGCTATGGTTGTTACGTGCGTGCCTACATCTGCATATGCAGCTGAGCTGCTGGCAGATGAGAGCGAGGATATCCTCATTTCCAACGACTCAGTCGTTGAGGAGTCATCCGACGCTTTAGTTAATGATGCTTCTGCATCAGAAGAGAAATCTTCTTCTCTCATAGATACTCAGAAGGACGCAGATCTTGCAGCTGCTCCCGAAGAGAATACGGCAGGAGAGGAGGAAATAGGTCCGGATAAGACCCCCGCAAAGCGTGTCATGGTAGTAACACCTAAGGGAGGTGCAACGAAAGCTGACGATGGTAATATTGAGGATGGTATTTATGGTACCGCCCTTGCCAGTCAGACTTATGGCAATGCTACTTATACTATTACACCTTCGTCCGGTGCCAGCATGGTAACTGATTATGCTTATAAGTTTTACCAGTTAAAGAGCGGTTACAAAGAAAAAGACTTTGAGGACGCTGAAGGTATCGCAGCTAAGGAAGCACTGCTTCAGGAAGCTGCTCTTCCTAAAGGCCTGTCAGCTTCAGATGATGATTATGTCATCACAATTAAAGGAACGCCGATGGAAGTTGTAAAAGATGGCTTATGGTTCCTTGTTGTTAATGATTTGACAGCTGATTCTGATGACTATATTAGATCTGATGATGTTATAACTAAGATTAAGGTTAATATCGTTGCAGCCACAACAACGGTTACTTCCGCATCACCGAGACTTACAGGGTCATTTGCTGGTGAAAACCTGAAGGTTACTTTTGGTAAAGGAACAAAAGCAAGTGCTACACCAGGTGCTGAGCAGGGTTATACAGTTCTTCCGGATGAACAGAAGCCCAAGGACTCAAAGGTTGATAATGTAATACCTATCGAGATCAGCGTAAATACAACAGTTCCTTTAGGACAGGCTGATTATGTGAATGCAGAGATCGTTCCGTTTGATGAAGCAGACAATACGAAAGCTTCTGTTACGAGCGGTGATGATAGTAAAAATGCATTTAAGGTAACTCCTTCTAAATCTACAAATAAAACAAGCAATGCTATTCCGGCAGTATTTACGGTTCAGGTAGACGATAAGCTTACCGCAAAGGATAAGGGTGGAACAACTTATAAGGCCAAACTGGTTCTTACTTCACCTATATTTGGAAAGGCTGAGATTGCTCTTGAGTTTCTTGTAAAAAGTAATCTCGCAATTTCATCTGTAGTTGCTCACGGTGGAGAAACTCTTGAATCCATTAGAGGGGATGAAGCTACGAAGGTTTATGACCTTGGTGTTTTTGAGATCGGTGAGCAGGTGGACGACATTGTTATCACGGCGACAGGTGGAAATGGAACCATAAGCTTTACAGAGGATATGGCATCTTCTATTGCAACGCCTACAGCACCTGTAACAGCAACGCTTGAGGATCTTCCTGATGGTCTTACAGCTACCGCAACAGGTGGTGTTTATAAGATAAGCGGTATGGCAACTGCAGATGCATATAATTATATTTATGATACACATTATTTTGCACTTACTGCAAAAGATAGTGGTACAGGTGCAGTTACAGCAAAGACTGTGTTTGCATATACAGTTTTACCTGCCGATGTTGATATAGAGATCATCGGTGGTGCATATGATGAGGACAAGTCGACTGATATTACAGGTATTCCTGATTTACCAAATGCTAAATTTGAATGGTACGGCGATGACAATACTTCAGGTGATGACCTCAATAATGATTATGCTACTGTGTTTATTAGGAATAACAGTGATACACCTCTGAAGTTCAGGGCTAACCTTACTGATGACACTTCATTTGCTGATTACAAGTTTGATCCTACGGGTATTTCCGGAGCCGGTGTTACACTTGCGAAGGATGAAGAAACTACATTTAAGATCATTCCTAAAGAGAAGGATCCTGCTACGAAAGAACTTTCAGTAACAGCTAATGGAGTATATCCTACAATTGTTAATGTGGAGTATGTACAGAAACATGGTCTCACAATAA
>JBGUQP010000161.1:0-8902 GCA_045131145.1 Lachnospiraceae bacterium
CTCTTTATGCACCAGTTCATACTGTTCTTCCTGGGTAAGCTCAACTATCTGAGGGTGTTCGCTCAGCCATCCGGGGTCCAGTCCGTAAATAAGAAAATCCTCACCTGTACCGTATGTGCTCTCCCAGCCGAAGAAGACATCAAGGCCGGAACCCCTGGCAGCTTCCTTCGTCTTATAATAACTGTCACAGTATCTGTCCACCCATTCCTTCCATGGAAGATCACGCGGGATGCAGGTATTTCCCAGATAAAAATGTTCGGTTATAAATATACCGGTGAATCCCAGATCCAGATACCCTTCTATATATTCATATCCCTTGGACTCCCCGCATGCCGAAGAATCCGATGTATGAAGGTGGGTTTCATATTTATACGGCATTGTTTCTACTACTCCTGTTTTAAAATATCGTCCTTATGACGAACCCCCACAACTACGAATCTTCCGTTCTTGACCTGGTAGCTGCAGGTTGAGAGCGTTACGAATTCATCGCCCCACTCGGCCTCAACGCCCGTGTCGTAGAGGGCTCTCTCCTTTACATTTTTAGCAAAGTATTCAAAATCATCCTTATCCCTTAAGTCGGTATAATAATAGTATCGGAAACGGCCGTCATCCTCATCCTTCTCCAGCCGGTATATATCCTCATCGACCGGTTCCCCGTAGAGTCCGAGATCATCAAGGGTAAGCTCCTCTTCGTTTACTTCGTCCCCGTTCCCGTCTTCTATACTTGCAACGGCATTGTCGATGACCGCCTGCTCACGCTCTGCCCTGTCTTCATCGGTTTCAAGGTCTTCGACCGCGATCTGTGAATAGAAGGCCCCGTAGAGCTTATAATCCTTCTCCTCATAGAGGGTGTCAAAGTGTATGATATTATGGTTCATACCGTACGACTCATCGGCAAACTTAAGCAGTGATCCGAAGGCAGTACCGTCCTTCATGTTATGTCCGTAAATAAGGGTCTGATTAAGGCCTTCTCCCCAGTTGACAGCAATAAAGAGTGTGCCCTTGGATTCATCGGCCCCGTCTATTGCCTTATGAAGAAAATAATTCTGATCCTGGGGCGTATAAACAACAGGCTCGTCTATGACCGTATCATCTATCTTAAGCCAGCCGGATACATAGGGATTGATCTTTAATATCTCATTATATTTTTCAAGCGGATATACAGGTTCGGGCTCCGGTTCGGGTTCCGGTTCCGGCTCCTCAACCTCATGGCTTACCTCTATAGGAGTTACCGCTTCCGCCGTAACTTCCTCATTTTCTTTATCATGTTTGCATCCTGCCACGGTCAGGGAGGTTAAGATCGGGAAAATGATCAGAAATGGAATGATTTTGACTCTGTTATACATTACACAACCCCTTTTCTAACGCTCTGTTCCGCGGAAGAACAGTCCCAGCATACCCGGTCCCACATGCGAGCCCGAGAAGGGTTCATGCTGGCATATCGTAATATGTATATCGGGAGTGATCTCACTTACAAGACCCGCAAGCATATTGGCATCATCAAGGCAGTCACCGTGGGAAATACAAATCATCTGCCCGCCCGAGCGGACGTGCTTCTCCCTGTATTTCTCCGCCAGCGCCTCGATCGCCTTTCTGCGCCCGCGGACCTTGGCGCATGATATGATATGTCCGGTCTTATCACCGAAAAGTATCGGCTTTATATTCAGTACGGTTCCGATCATGGCGGTCACACCGCCGACACGGCCTGTCTTTTTCAGAAAATTAAGATCATCCACCGTAAAGTACTGGCAGATGTGTTTCACTTCTTCATCAAGGATCCCGGATGCTTCCCTGGCACTCATGCCCTGCATACATAACCTTGCGGCTTCCACGGCCAGCATTCCGTTTCCGAATCCGCAGCCGAGGGAATCTACAATGTGTATGAAGCGGTCCTTATATTTCTCCATAAGTTCATTTGCCGCAGCAATTGCCGCATTGAAGGTTCCGCTTATACCAGAGCTCATGGAGATATAGATTATATCCATTCCCTTTTCAAGGACCGGCTCAAACCGGGACATGAACAGATGTGTATTAAGCAGCGAGGTATGGATCTCTCCGCCGTTTTTCAGATATTCGTAATAAGCATGTCCGTCAAAGCTGTCAATGTCACCCCAATAGATACGCGGCTCTCCGTTGACAGTGTATTCGCAGGGGAGCAGGGATATTCCTTCAAGCATATTATCGGGCAGGTTGGCGGTCCCATCCGCAAATACTTCAAATTGCAGCATGCAGGTTCCTCGTCTTTAGTCAATAAGTATACGGGATGCACATATACCCGTAAGGGCCCGGATTAGCCGGTATCTGGGTATATGAATAGCTCAGCGCCCCGGTGGGATAAAGGTTCTGGCCGATCATCGTCGGCATTACATAGGGTGTATACGGATAAAGCGATGTATACGGAACAACACAGAAATTACCGGCAGGATATATATAAGGCGTACTCATTACTGCCGGAGACGGATTATAGGTGGAATACAGGGAAGGAAGGCGTCCCTCCTTTATTCCGTATGTAAGATAATGCCACAGCAGGCGCTCGGGATACTTGCCGTTTGCATATGCCGCCCTCATCTCGGGATACATATTCGCATAGAAGTCAGAATCAAACTGAGTCCCGTCCGGCAGCAGATATACCTTGGCCTCGGCCCTTACCGTTCCCAAAGCCACACAGAAAAATGCGGCAAGTGCCAGCACTGCGGCAGCCTTCATGATCTTTTTAGTGTTTTCTTCCCTGAAAATTATACTCATGATCGTTCTCCTTTAATCAGACACTTATCAGACAAACTCCAAATCAGTATCCTTTATTATACTCCATGTATAAAGTGCGGTCAAATCATGAAGACACCAGAACCGTCCCCGTGTCTTCATTCCTTGAGCAGTGCTATGATCCCTTCATAGTCGAAGTTTACGCTGCACTTCTTTATCTTATTATACTTATCGGCTTCACTGTCGGGAATCTTATACCCCTGCATTTCCTTAAAGGCTTCTTCAAGCCTGTCTATGTTCATCTCTTCGGCGGCCTCAAGTATCTCTTCGTACATGACGGAAATAAGGCCTGCATCCGCTTCGGTTACCGATTCCGTCTCTCCCTCAAAGAGTTCTTTAAGCCTTTCGCCATACTCCTCATAAAGCGAGATCATCTCATCATGATGTTCCCTTATATATCCGATATTTCCGGCATTACCCGCATTCTCAAGGTCCTGGGCCTGAAGCGACAGGCTTAAAGCCCCTACTATCCTGGCCGAACTCTTAAGGGCGTGGACCTTTATCGTGTAGTTCTCTATATCGCCGGATTCATAATAGTCCCTGAGCTCGCGTGACTTTTCGGGAATGGATTCATAAAAGATCTCAAGGGCTGACTTAAGGCCTTCCTCATCGCCGCAGTTTTCGATGCCCATGACCGCATCAATGCCTTTAAGCTGCTTATACCACGGGATCTCAGCCGCCGTATCATCCTTCTTCGCAATCTCATTCGCGGCCGTATCAACCTCATCCTTATCGTCTTCCATTATTATCTTGTCAGGAAGAATGTATTTTAAAAGGGCCTCTTCAAGCTTGCTTCCGGATACCGGCTTCATAAGATATCCGTCAAAGCCCGCCTTCCTGTACATTTCTACGTTCTCGCTTCCGGCATTGGCGGTAAATATTATCACGGGCACATCCCTGCACTTACCGTCCTCCTGGCTGCGGATCCTCTCGAAGCATTCCAGGCCGTCGATACCCGGCATGAGATGGTCCATGAAGATGACGTCATACCTCTTATCCTGCGTGAGAATAAGGGCATCAGCGCCGCTCGTTGCGGTATCCACGGCAATAAGGGTATCCTTGATGAGCTTCTTCTCAACCTCAAGGTTCATCTCATTATCATCAACTATCAAAAGAGAAGCCGAGGGTGCCGTGAATGTGCGGTGGTATTTCTGCCTCAGCACCTTTTGTTCATTGAGTGTGATCTCTCCTATGGGCGCAGGATCCGAAATATCCTGAAGAAGGCTCACCGAGAAGGTCGACCCCTTACTGTACTCACTGTCAACCTTTATCTCGCCGTCCATAAGGTCCACAAGCTGCTTGACAATGGAGAGTCCCAGTCCCGTACCTTCTATGTTCCTGTTCTTTTCCTGGTCAACCCTCTTAAATACCTCGAAAAGCTGAGGGATGACCTCCCTCTTTATACCCATTCCCGTATCTGTTACGGATATGAGCAGCCTTATCTGGTTATCGTATTGCTGTTCATAATCAATCTTCAGCCCTACCGAGCCCTTATAGGTGTACTTCACTGCATTGTTGAGAAGGTTTATGATTATCTGCTTAATGCGGACCTCATCTCCGAACAGAAGGGAAGGGATACCCGGATCTATCTGAGCCTTCAGCTTAAGCCCTTTATCGTTTGCCCTGAGCCAGACCATGTTATAGATCTCCTCGATCATATCGTCGATCCTGTAATCCACCGGAACAATATCCATGCCGCCCGCATCCAGCTTGGACAGGTCAAGGATATCGTTTATGATCGTAAGGAGCATCTTGCCCGCACCCTGAATGTTCTTCGCATCCCTGATTATCTCATCGGATGCGTCCTCCTGACGAAGGATCACCTCGTTAAGTCCGAGGATCGAGTTGATGGGAGTACGTATCTCGTGACTCATGCTTGAGAAGAAACGACTCTGGGACCTGTTAAGATCCTCGATCTCCTTCTTCTGGCTGTTGACACGTTCATTCTCCTGCCTGAAGAGGAAGGCCTGATAACTTATGAGCAGGGACATAATGATCCCGACTATAAAGAGTGTTGCTATGGAATCGATATAGGCATCCTTCCTGTCAAACTCCGTTATATATCCGGGATTATAGTACCCCACGATCCAGCATACAACGACCACCACGCTCTCCGCAGCCAGGAAGAATTTCTTGGGTTTTCCCGTAAGGATCATGACTATATAGAAATTGGAAAAAGCAAACCAGACCGGTGTGCCGCCTGCGGCGCCTCCGCTTGTGAAAAATGCCACGGGAAGAAAGACAAATGTAAGAAAGGCCGCAATGATTATCATGGCCGCCTTCAACTGGTTAAAACCGACGGCCCAGAACATGATGCCCGAGAAGAGGGCAAACTCAATAAAGAGAGAAACATTGGCAACCGTAGCCTGGCCGATGATGAGCCCGCTGACAAGCGCGAAAAAGAGACCCAGAAGGGCAATTATCGACAGCAGGATAAAGGACCTGCTCTGCAGATCCATGTTCGGATCATCTAAATATTTCCTGATCTTCTTTATCATCAGACGCGCCTTCCGCTATTCCATGAAGACAGGGGGACGGTTCTTCTGTCCCGGGTGCTTATCTTCAACAAATCCCCAAACAGAACATATACACTGTAAATATACTATATTTTAGAGGTTTTTACAAACAAAACGATGATCCGTGCACCGGCAGAGCCTGTTGATTTTTACAAATATTTAAGAATTTCGGTTGCGGATGATTTTGACTGGGCTTAAGATGGCATTATATAATATAGCTACGAATATCTACTAAAAATGACAGATTGCCGGAGGAACCCGTATGAAAGCAAACCCCAAGGCCCTAATACCCATCGCATTGTTTCTTGTCCTGTATCTGGGAAACGGAATCTATTTTCAATACATCTCGCCAATGGAAGGCGGCATGGGCTTCTATGTGGTATCGGTCGTACTGGCCTTTACCATTGCCCTGATAGTTGCCTTTTTTCAAAATCGCGCGCTTAAGTTCGATGAGAAGATCCACGTATGCGCCCGGGGCATAGGCGATGACAACATAGTTACCATGCTCTTTATCTTTATCCTTGCGGGCGCCTTCTCGGGAATAGCGGGAGAGGCGGGAGGAGCACACTCAACTGCCAACCTCCTCTTAAGCATCATACCCGGCAGGTTCGCGATCCCGGGGCTTTTCATTATAGCCTGTCTTATTTCCATGGCCATGGGAACCAGCGTCGGTACCATAACGGTTCTTGTACCCATAGCCGCAGCTGTATCCAAAAACGGCTCGCTTCCCCTTGCCCTGTGTGCGGGAGTGGTTGTCGGCGGAGCAATGTTCGGAGACAATCTGTCCTTTATATCGGACACTACCATTGCGGCCACAAAAACCCAGGGCGTATCCATGAAGGATAAGTTTAAGACCAATATAAAGCTGGCGCTGCCCTCAGCCCTTATCACCCTTGCCATCCTTGTACTCTATGCGGTTTTCAAAAAGGGAGTTCCCGTGGGTGAATTTGAATACAATATATGGCAGGCCGTTCCTTATTTTATCGTTCTTATCCTCTCCGTATTCGGGGTTAACGTATTTTTGGTACTTCTTATTGGCAACATACTCTTTATCGTAGCCGGGATATACACGGGCTCGCTCGGGTACGCATCTTCTCTTTCATCAATGGGGAACGGTATTTCGGGAATGTTTGAGACAATGGTCGTGACCATCCTGGTTGCTTCGATCGCATCCCTTATGAAGGAGAACGGCGGGTTTGAAGCGATCCTTGAATTTATCAAAAAGAAGGCCGATTCAAGGAAGGGCGGAATGGCCGGCATCGCCGCTCTCACGGCCTTTATGGATGTGGCGACCGCCAACAACACGGTCGCAATAGTTATCGCTGCGCCGATAGCCAAGGATATAAGCACGCGATATGAAGTCGATCCGAAGGAGACAGCTTCGCTTCTTGATACCTGTTCATGCATCATGCAGGGAGTAATCCCTTACGGGGCCCAGCTCCTTGTAGCCGCAGGAATAGCGGGAATCCCGAGCTTTTCGATGATCCCCTTCCTGATATATCCCTTTATCCTGGCAGTGTTTGTGATCCTGCATATATGCCACGGGGAAGGGTGAGGACAGGGGGACTGGTGTGCCACGGGGACGGTTCTTTTGGTCTCACCCTGCCCCCCGTTTCACTGTGTTGCGGCGGCGTTTCTTATCCGCATACAGGAGGATATCCGCCTCCGTAAACAGTTCGCTCAGATTCATGTCCTCATCCGCTTCGAACTTAAGGCAGCCTGCCGAGATGCCGAGGTAATAGGGCAAGCCTGATTTTGCATTAAAGTCTTCACAGTATTTATGGATGGTCTCGATGCAGCTGTCCGCGTCAAAGTCATCCGCCACAGGGAATATTGCCGAAAATTCATCGCCGCCTGTCCGGCCGAGCACGGCATCATAGTCACTCAGAACGCTTGCAAGGGCCCTTGTGGTCAGCTTTATGGCTTCGTCACCTTCGCTGTGGCCGAAGGTATCATTTATCTGCTTTAAGTGGTCAAGGTCCGCCATCAGCACGGCGACGCATGACCCTGTATTCTCATTAAGTACCCGCCTCTCTTCCCTTAAGAAGCCGGCGCGGTTCAATACACCGGTAAGGGCATCATGGTTGGCTGTATAGTCAAGCTTGCGGTTATTCTCTTCAAGCTCCTTCCTTGCAGCCCGCTCCGCAGCCACAAGGTCAAGATACCGAAGGCCCAGTCCTATCTCCAGGGCCTGCATGTAGTAGTGCTCTATCTCCTCGTACTTTATCTCAAGCTCCAATATCCCGTACTGGTACTCCTCAAAGAACAGGAGAAGTACGACATGGCATCCCTCAAGCCTCGTTTTATCCTTGTTCGGGGCATCCCAGCGTATAATGGGAGCATCCTTATCATCATAGATCCGGCTCACTCCGTCCTTGCAGGTGATGGACACCTTAAGCTCGGGCGGCAGGCTTATGGGATCCCTCTTCCGGACGATCCGGTAGGGTTCGGTCAGTATAAGACGGGCTCCGCTAAGCTGCTCTATCTCCATGAGGGAGGCGATCATGTGCCGGTAACTCTCACGGTCGGCAACATTTAACATGGCCCTGTTCATATTGGCCCCGCTAAGGAGCCGCTGGCGCATGTTCTGGAGTTCTACGAAGCTGTCTATGAGCTTTTTGTTATCTTCATCGGTAAAGGTCTTCCTGCCCGCATCGCTGCACCTCTTACAGCCGCAGGACTCGCGGATCACTACCTTGGGATGATATATATAAGAGTCGGGCATTTTGCCGCTCAACATCTCCATTGCCAGATCGACGACCTGGGCTGCCATGTCATGGAAATCCTGCCTTATGGTCGTCAGGGGAGGATCAAGATACGGTGCCACACTTATATCATCAAATCCCGTTACCAGGACATCCTTACCGATCTTATATCCGTGTTTTTCGGCCACCCTGTATACGGACAGGGCCATCTCGTCATTAGACGACACGATCCCGTCAGGATGCCCGCCGTCCCTGAAGAGGGGTTCAATAAGCTCATCTATACTTGCCCCGTAATTACCCTGGACAAAGTCATCCTCATCAAATGCAAGACCGTACTTCTCCATGGTCCTAAAGAAGGCATCCTTCCTCTCTATCGCACTCTGGTTTTCCTTGGGACCGGCGATAAATGCGATCCGTTTACAGCCGTGCTCAACTATAAGGTGCTCCGTGCACTTCTCGATTCCGCTGCCGTTATCGAGTATCTGACTGCGTCCGTTGGGACAGTCTCTTTCATTTTCAAGGAAGATCGTGGGAACCTTGGGAAGCATATCAAGGACCTCATCGGCTTCCTCCATGGTCCTGCTGATGGTAAGCGTACCACCGGATACGATAAGGAGATCGAAATCCTCATAGCGGCTGTATACAGACAGGCTGGAATACTGGTAGTCATACTGACTGCCGGCTTCCATAACCTCATTAAGATAGAAATGATTCTCCGTGCCCAGATAGAAACTGACGGAAATGCCCCTCTCCTCAAACATTTCCCACAGTTCCTTCACAAGCTGCTGGGTCCTGTTTGCCAGATAATTCCAAAACATGCATCCGACACGAATCTGTTTCTTACCATTCATGGCGTGTCCTCACTTGCTAACAATTTACCACATTTTACGGTATATATCAAACAAAAGGCCCACTTGG
>JBGUQP010000162.1:0-2506 GCA_045131145.1 Lachnospiraceae bacterium
TTTTTATCGTGAACAATACTATAAGCAGTATTGCTATCGTTACAGGCATAGCGATAACCGCTGTATTGCTTCCCGTAAGTCCGCAAAGTATACCCGCTATCAGATATCCGACAAATGAAACTCCTGCAACAGTAAGTGCATACGGAAGCTGTGTGGTCGTATGATTTACATGATCCGACTGGGCTCCGGTAGATGAAAGTATCGTAGTATCCGATATCGGCGAGCAGTGGTCACCGCATACGGCACCGGCAAGACACGCAGCTATGGAAATGACCAGCATGTTATAATTATCGGCAAAAACGGCACATACAATAGGGATCAGTATCGAAAAAGTTCCCCAGCTTGTACCGGTTGAAAAAGCCAGAAAGATCGATATTGCAAAAATGATCGCCGGAAGAAGCATCTGCAGACCGGCTGCAAACCCGTTTACGATATCATGAATGAAAACATCCGCACCAAGCAGACCGGTCACTCCCGAAAGATTCCATGCAAGTATAAGGATGAGCATGGGTTCACATACCGTACGGAAACCAGAAGCCAGGCAGCCCATGAATTCCTTGAAGGTCAGGGCCTTCCTTGCAAGGTACATTATAAAGGTGACCAGGATGGTAAGAGAACTTCCGATGACCATACCCTTGGCCGAATCGGTATTTGCAAAGGCATTTCTGAAAGTCTCGCCCTCGAAGAAACCTCCGGTATAGAGCATTCCGGTAATACAGGAGACTATAAGAAGAAGTATGGGAATAACAAGATTACTTATCTTTGCACCTTCCTTTACGGTGTTCTCATTTTCATCATAGGGGGTCTCTCCCGAAGTAAAAAGATCACCCTGCTTCGCATTATCCTCATGCTTCTTCATGGGTCCAAAGTCAAGCTTCATCAGGATAAGGGCAAATAGCATAACAATGGTGCACAGAGCATAGAGGTTATAAGGAATGGTCTTTATGAACATCTCAAACCCGTTTATGTTCATTGATTCCGGTACCGAATAGGATACAGCGGCAGCCCAGCTTGAGATCGGTGCTATTATACATATGGGAGCTGCCGTCGAATCAATTATGTAGGCAAGCTTGGCCCTCGATACCTTGTACCTGTCTGTTATGGGTCTCATAACGGAACCTACCGTAAGGCAGTTAAACCCGTCATCCACAAAGATGATCAGTCCCATCAGCATGGTAGCTATCTGGGCTCCTTCCCGCGACTTTACCCTCTTGAGGGCGAAGTTGCCAAACGCATTGGCGGAGCCGGATTTATTTATTACGGCCACCAGCGTCCACAGGATAACGACGAAAATAAGAATACATACATGCGATGTATTACTTAATGCAGCCACAAGGCCTGCATCCTCGTGGAAAAACATGGTATCATATGCAAGCACCGGGTTTCCGCCCGCATAAAGCATGGATCCAACCGCGATACCGAGTATCAGCGAACTGTATACCTCCTTGGTGATAAGCGCCATGATTATCGCCACAAGGGGTGGCATCAGCGAAAAAGCCGTTGCATATAAAACCGGTACATAATCTCCCATAAATGTGCCCTCCTGTTTATGTCATATCATTTAAGCATTCAGATGTTTCTCTATCACAAGCTCAACCTTATTATGTGTAACGCTGACCCTTATATCATCGGCAACGGCCGTAAGGAGTGATTCTCCGATGTTTTCGCCCTTATCGGGTTCCTCCTTTATCGACCATCGGTATGACCGGCCGCGTTCTTCATTTGCCAGCAGACCCAAAGCCATTATCTCCCTTATCTTATCGCCGAAATTCTTCACCGCTTCATTCTTACCGCTTGACGAAAGGTTGAGCAGTCTCTTATACTCGCTGCTGCCGAACTCAGACTTGAAGGAAATATGTATCCTGTATACCACCCCGCTTCCTTCTATCCAGAAATTCAGGATCGCATTTTTACTCATATCCCTTACAATGCCCACAGCTTCCTCCGAAAGCAGCTCCACCCTGCTTCCTTCATGAGAATTGAGACGCTGTCTGCGCACATAATGTCTTACTTCTTCCATCACCTTGCTTATATCATTGGAAGCCTCCGGTATCCTTACGTTGTTTGTTCTGAAAAACCTCTTGGATGGTGCGGATTTTCTGTTGTGTACTTCGGTTGGATCAACTTCTTTCTTTATACCTTCATAGCTTATTACATTAAGATAATTGTACGGTATTTCTATTCCGTTCTTCTTAAAGGCCTCGTTTACGCGGAAATTAATATCCGTTATCGCCATATAGGAGCTGGTATTCCTGTCTATCCATATTGTTGTGTCAAGGATAAGAGCGCTTTCGGCAAATTCAAGAAAGTAAACAGGGCCTGAATCCTGCTTTACCCCGTTGGCGACAACGCCCAGCGTATAAGGGCTCTCGGCCACACAGTCCCTTATGACTTCGGCGGCTCTTGTGACATCCGTATCATAGCTTACGCTAAACTTCAGATGTATGCCCCTCCTGTCATTCATCTTATAGCTGGTATTTGTAACCGTTTTTGAATTAAGCTGGGA
>JBGUQP010000163.1:0-8689 GCA_045131145.1 Lachnospiraceae bacterium
TTGAAGAAGAGTGAGTAGGCGTTGCCTCTTTTCATACAGAGAGCCGCAGGCGGTGAGATTGCGGCAGGAAATGTAACGGCTGAATGGACTTCTGAGGGCTAACTGAAATGAACGAAGGTTCAGAGTATGTGAGACGGATCGATCCAACGTTAACCGGATCAGCGTATGATTGTACGTACTGAGTGGATGCGCAAGTATCAAGCGGGGTGGCACCGCAGGAAATGACTATCCTGTCCCTGCAATTAGTCTTAATGATTAATTGCAGGGACTTTTGTGTTGGAGGAATATATGATACTGGATAAAATTGTCGAAGACAAAAAGATAAGACTCAAAGAGCATAAAGCAAAAACATCCTTTGCAGAAATAAGGAGACAGGCAGAAGATGTGCTGACAGCCGGGGACAGACCTCAGAATCTTTTTTACAACAATCTTAAGAAGGATGGTATCTCAATAATCGGAGAGTTTAAGAAGGCTTCACCAAGCCTTGGAGATATAACCGAGAAGATAGACCTGCTTGACAGGATAGAGGAATACAATGCTTCTGTAGATGCAATATCATGCCTTACCGAAGAAGACCATTTTAAGGGCAATACAGACTACCTTAAGACAATAAGGAATAAATCGGACCTTCCCATACTTCGTAAGGATTTCATGATAGACGAGTATCAGTTTTATGAAGCCAAAGCGATAGGGGCCGATGCTATCCTTCTGATAGTTGCGATACTTGATGATGCAAAACTAAAAGACTTCTATTCACTGGCTAGAGAGCTTGAACTGGATGTACTTACAGAGACCCATGATGAGTATGAGATAGAGAGGGCACTTAAAACAGATCCCCGTATCATCGGAGTAAACAATAGAAACCTTAAGGATTTTTCCATTAATCTTGAAACAACCGGAAGACTAAGAAAATATATACCGGATGATAAGGTGTTTGTATCCGAGAGCGGGATAATGGATGATAAGGATATAAAATACCTTAAAGAAAACAGCGTGGATGCATTTCTTATAGGACGGGCTTTTATGGAGAATTCAAATCCGAAAGAGCTTGCCCTTAGATGGAAAGCTCTATAGGAAAATAGTATTAATTAATGCTGAATTATCAGCAGAAAAAAAACAGAGAAAAAATAATGTCAAACAAAGTAAAAATTAAAATCTGCGGGATAACAAAAGCAGAAGAAACGCAATATTTAAATGAAGCCGAAGTTGACTATGCAGGATTTGTCTTCTATGAAAAGAGCAGGCGTAATATAACTATAGAAAAGGCTAAGGAAATAATGGCCAGGCTCAGTGGTGATATAAAGAGGGTAGCTGTAACGGTCTCACCTGATGCATCTTTGGTTAAAAGTATAGAAGATGCCGGATTTGATATACTGCAGATTCATAAAGATGTGGATATGAAAGTTCTTAAAAGCATAAAAATTCCTGTCTGGAAAGCTGAAAATATTACGGATGTGGATAATGCATACGAAAAACTAAGGTTTTACGAAGAGATTGACGAAGATATCAATAAAAAGATCCGGGGAATACTTATGGATGCACCTGATTTTGGCTCCGGGAAGCCCTTTAACTGGCACAGATCCAGAAGGCTTAAGCAGGCAGGAGACAGATCATCCCCCCTTTATGATAAGCTCTTTATCCTTGCGGGAGGACTTAACAGTGAAAATGTAACCGAAGGGATAAGGATATTCACACCGGATGTTGTGGATGTAAGCTCCTCAGTTGAAGGTGAGCATGGGAAATCAAGGGATAAGATCCTTGATTTAGTAAAGGCAGTAAGGTCCTATCAATAATTTTATTACAGGAGAAAAAGATGAATAAGAAAGCATATTACGGACAGTACGGCGGACAGTTTGTTTCGGAATCACTCATGAATACTCTTGATGAGATCGATAAGGCATTCGAAGAAGCAATACATGATCCAAAGTTTATGGAAAAATATCATTATTACCTCAAACAGTATGTCGGGAGGGAAACACCCCTGTATCTGGCGGAAAGGTTAAGTGAGAAGTACGGTACAAAGATATATCTTAAAAGGGAAGACCTTAACCATACAGGTGCCCATAAGATAAATAATGTACTGGGTCAGATCCTGCTAGCCAGGCGTATGGGCAAGACAAAGGTCATTGCCGAAACAGGGGCCGGCCAGCACGGTGTTGCAACGGCAACCGCAGCTGCACTTTTCAATATGAAATGTACGGTTTACATGGGTAAGGAGGACGTTAAGCGTCAGGCCCTTAACGTAATGAGGATGGAGATGCTGGGAGCTAAGGTTGTATCTGTTGAATCAGGCTCAAACACCCTTAAGGATGCGACCAATGAAGCAATAAGGACATGGGCCAAGACAGCGGAAGACACCTTCTACATCATCGGTTCCGCTATAGGTCCCTATCCCTATCCCAAGATGGTAAAGGAATTCCAGTCATGTATAAGCCGCGAAGCCAAGAAGCAGCACTACGAGGCTGAAGGAAGGCTTCCCGATGTGGTAATGGCATGTGTGGGAGGCGGTTCCAACTCGATAGGAATGTTTGCCGACTTTATCGATGAAAAGGGCGTAGAGCTTATCGGTATAGAGGCTGCCGGCAAGGGTATTGATACAAATGAACATGCCGCTTCTATGGCAATGGGAAGGCCGGGTGTCCTTCACGGCACCAGATCATACCTTCTGCAGGATGAGGATGGAAACATACAGCTTGCCCACTCGATTTCGGCAGGACTTGATTATCCCGGCGTAGGTCCGGAGCATGCATATCTTCATGATACAGGAAGGGCAAAGTATGTTCCGATAACCGATGATGAGGCAATGGATGCCCTCATGGAACTCACCAGAATGGAAGGTATAATTCCCGCGATAGAAAGTGCTCATGCAATGGCTTATGCCTTCAAGAAAGCTAAGGAAATGACTATGGACCAGTCCATGATCATATGCCTTTCGGGACGCGGTGACAAGGACGTAAATACAATTGCAGCCTATTTAAACGGAGAAGGTTATCTTAACTGAATAGATCAGGAATACAGTGAGGATATTATGAACAGAATCGAAAAAAGAATGAATGAATTAAAACTGAATAATGAAAAAGCATTTATCACATATATAACTGCCGGTCTTCCCGATATGGAAACGACAGAAAAAATAATAAAGGCCCAGGAAGGTATCACCGACGTTATCGAGCTTGGGATTCCCTTCTCGGATCCGACTGCCGACGGACCTGTTATACAGCAGGCAAGCTATGAGGCAATACTTAATGGGGCAACACTTAAGAAGACCTTTAAGCTAATGAAAGACTTAAGGGATGGCGGAAACGAGCAGCCGATAGTTTTTATGATGTATTACAACACGATAGTAAATTACGGGTTGGATGATTTTGTTAAAAAGTGTGCTGAAACAGGCGTTGACGGACTTATAGTACCTGACCTTCCAATGGAGGAACAGGAATCACTTAAAGATGCCCTTAAGGGAAAAGACGATACGATCCTTATTGAGCTGGTATCTCCCATATCGGACAAGCGTATACCTGAGATCTTAAAGGATGCCCGCGGATTTGTATACTGCGTATCCTCGATGGGGGTTACTGGACAGGCGGCCGACTTCCATAAGGAGGTTGTAAGCTATTTAAGCCGTGTAAAGGATGTTTCCGATATCCCGGTCATGATGGGCTTCGGAATAAGAGAAGCAAAAGACGTTGCACCCATGAAGGATATAATCGACGGCTGTATCGTGGGATCTTACTTCATCAACCTTATGAGGGAGAATGATTTTAAGCCGGAAGCCGCTAAAGAATATGCACAGAGATTCAAAAAGGAATTAAATACAAAATAAGTAAAAACAAATTTATGGAGGGAACACAAATGATCAAAGAGGCAATTGAAAAAATAGTGCAGAAGGAAGACTTAACTTATGATGAAGCCTATACCGTAATGAATGAGATCATGGACGGTACTACGACACCCACTCAGAATGCAGCCTTTCTGGCAGCCCTTTCGACAAAATCAACGAGGGCAGAGACCATTGATGAGATAAAGGGCTGTGCTGCCGCAATGAGAGAACATGCTCTTGTTGTTGACGGTGGAGATCTTGATACTCTTGAGATAGTGGGAACAGGCGGCGACAGGGCAGGTAGCTTCAACATTTCCACAACCACTGCATTTGTTGCTGCAGCTGCCGGGATACCGGTTGCAAAGCATGGGAACAGGGCAGCTTCATCACAGTCGGGAACTGCTGACTGTCTGGAGGCACTTGGAGCAAATATAAATCTTGAACCCGAGAAATGTGTTGAACTTCTTAAGGAAGCCAATTTCTGTTTCTTTTTTGCCCAGAAATACCATACCTCAATGAAGTATGTCGGGGCTATCAGAAAGGAGCTGGGTTTCAGGACCGTATTTAATATCCTGGGTCCACTCACTAATCCCATTCACCCCGTTAGACAGCTGCTTGGAGTTTATGACGAGTATCTTATAGAGCCTCTTGCGAGAGTATTATATGGTCTTGGTGTAAAAAAGGGCCTTGTTGTTTACGGTAAGGAGAAGCTTGATGAGATCACTGCGGTGGGTCCTACAGCAATATGTGAGTTTGACGGCGGCTGGTATAAAACCTATGAGATAGCTCCTGAGGATTTCGGCTTCAAAAGATGCAAGAAGGAAGACTTAAAGGGCGGAACACCTACCGAGAATGCACAGATGACAAAAGACATATTAAGCGGTAAGGATAAGGGGCCCAAGAGAGATACCGTTCTTATGAATGCCGGAGCTGCTCTCTACATATATGACAAGGCTTCAACGATCGCCGAAGGGGTAAGGAAGGCTGCCGAAATAATTGATTCCGGAAAAGCTTATGAAGCAATGGAGAAATTCATTGAATTATCAAACCGTTAGGCTTATACTAGACTGCGAGTGATTCTCACAGAAAGGAAGTACACAGATGAAAGAATTAAAAAACCTGATGGGATGGCGGCCGGGTATCAAGGTCGTTGACTGTACAATGCGGGACGGTGGACTCGTGAATGATTTCTACTTCACGGATGAATTCGTAAAGCAGTTGTACTTAACGAACCTCAAAGCCGGAGTTGACTATATGGAAATGGGCTACAAGGCCAGCAAAGAGATGTTCGATACCAATAAGTTCGGCAAGTGGAAGTTCTCGGATGATGAGGATATACGTGCTGTAGTCGGAGATAATGATACGGATCTTAAGATCTCAGTAATGGCTGATGTCGGACGCTGCGATTACAAGACCGATATCCACAACAAGAGCGAGAGTCCCGTTGACCTTATCCGTGTTGCCACCTACATAAACACTATTCCACAGGCAGTAGACATGATAGAGGATGCCGCAAAGAAGGGATATGAGACAACCGTTAATATAATGGCGATATCACAGGCCCAGGAAACAGATGTTAAGATAGCACTTGAGATGCTGGCCCAGACCCCTGTTGAGTGCTTTTACATTGTGGACAGCTACGGATCGATATACCCTGAACAGATGACCCGTATAGCAGATCTCTATCTTAACATAGCTGAGAAATACGGCAAAAAGGTCGGTATACATGCCCACAATAACCAGCAGCTTGCCTTTGCCAATACTATTGAGGCAGTAGGCTGCGGAGCCGATTACCTTGATGCAACGTATTCGGGAATGGGAAGAGGCGCGGGTAACTGCTATCTGGAATCACTTATAGGATTCCTTCATAATCCCAAGTATAACCTATATCCGGTTATCAAGTTTGTTGAGAAGTACATCAATCCGTTAAAGGAAGAAGGGCTTACATGGGGGTATGATATGCAGTACCTTTTTACGGGGCTCCTCAACAGACATCCGAAGGTTGCGATTGACTACACCAAAGCGGGAAGGAAGGACCTTACCGAGCTCTACCACGAAGTGATACTTCTTGATTAACCAAGGATGCCGGACGGGAAGAGTACATTACTCTTTCTGTTGGGGATTTCCATCATTAAAGCCTCCGATCATGGAGGCTTTTTGATTCTAATGACTCTTGTTTGAAGAGTCATATGTATGTTATTATTAATTAGTTAAAATATGTTAAGAAAGGATGCTGAAATGGAAATAAAAAATATTGCCGAAGAGCTTAACAGTAATGCGTATCCCGGACGAGGTATCATAATCGGTAAAAGTGCTGACGGAAATAAGGCTGTAACAGCCTATTTTATCATGGGCAGGAGTGTTAACTCCAGAAACAGAGTGTTTGTTGAGGACGGTGAGGGTATAAGGACTCAGGCTCACGACCCGGCACTCCTGAGCGATCCTTCACTGATCATTTATGCGCCGGTAAGGGTTCTTGGAAACAAAACCATAGTCACAAACGGCGATCAGACAGATACAATATACGATGGAATGGATAAGCAGCTTACTTTCGAACAGTCTTTAAGAAGCCGCAAGTTCGAGCCTGACGGCCCCAATTATACCCCGCGTATATCAGGTATAATGCATATTGAGAACGGTGCATATAATTACGCCATGTCAATACTTAAAAGCAATAACGGTAATCCGGAGGCTGTTAACCGATACACTTTTGCTTACGAGTCACCTGTTGCCGGTGAAGGACATTTCATCCACACATATATGCATGACGGTGATCCGCTCCCGAGTTTTGAGGGTGAACCAAAGCTTGTTGCAATAGAAGGCAATATTGATGATTTTACGAATATGGTCTGGAATAACCTTAATGAGGACAACAAGGTGTCATTGTTTGTAAGGTTCATTGATATAAATACAGGCAAATATGAGACCAGAATAATAAACAAAAACAAGTGATAAAGGAGAATATGATGAAGGAACTTGAACTTAAATACGGCTGTAATCCCAATCAGAAGCCGTCTAAAATATATGTAAATGACGGAAGGGAGCTTCCGATCGAGGTATTAAACGGTAAGCCCGGTTATATCAATTTCCTCGATGCTTTTAACGGATGGCAGCTTGTTTCTGAGCTCAAGAAGGCCACCGGATATCCTGCAGCAACATCATTCAAGCATGTATCGCCTGCCGGTGCTGCAATTGGTAAGCCTCTTGACGAAACCATGAAAAAAATATACTTCGTGGAAGATATAGATGATCTGTCACCCATAGCATGTGCCTATGCAAGGGCCAGGGGAGCGGACAGAATGTCTTCTTACGGGGATTTTATAGCCCTGTCTGATGTATGTGATGTTTCGGCGGCCAAGATAATCAGGAAGGAGTTTTCAGACGGTATCATCGCTCCCGGTTATGAACCCGAAGCTCTTGAACTCTTAAAGGAGAAGAAAAAAGGCGCTTATGCCATCATAAAGATCGATCCTTCTTACAGGCCGCAGCCTGTCGAGCATAAGGATGTGTTCGGGATCACCTTCGAACAGGGCAGAAACGAAGTAGAGATAAATGATTCTCTTCTTACAAATGTAGTTACAAAGAATAAGGATATCCCCGAGTCGGCAAAACATGACATGATCATATCGCTTATTACCCTTAAATATACACAGAGTAATTCCGTATGTTTTGTTAAGGACGGACAGGCTATCGGTATCGGAGCCGGCCAGCAGTCAAGGGTTCACTGTGTAAGACTGGCAGGTCAGAAGGCCGACAACTGGCTTCTGCGTCAGTGCCCCAAGGTTATGAACCTTCAGTTTGTTGACGGTATCAAGCGGGCTGACAGGGATAACGCAATAGATAACTATATAGGCGAAGCATATATGGATGTACTTAAGGAAGGTGCTTGGCAGAAGATATTTAAGGTTAAGCCGGACAGGCTGACCGATGAAGAGAAGAGAGAGTGGCTTGATCAGATGGATGATGTGGTCCTCGGTTCTGATGCCTTCTTCCCATTCTCGGACAGTATCGAACGTGGAGCCAAAAGCGGTGTTAAGTATGTCGTACAGCCCGGCGGGTCAATAAGAGATCAGGATGTTATAGACTGCTGTGATGAGTACGGTATGGCTATGGTATGTAACGGAGTAAGGCTGTTCCATCATTGATATAAGTTTTGGAGAGATACATTTATGGTATATTTTGACCATATAGTGGTGGAATCGATACTCTTTACCATTCTGCTGGTTGCAATATCGATAACCATCAATCATCAGAGAAAAAGTGCAAATGATGAGGGACTTCCAAGGTTCCTCATGTTTGCATATGCTTATATCACGGGACTTGCCTGCTATATCGTAAGCTATCTTTTATACGGAACAGACAGCGTTGTAAGGTATATGTGCATGCTCATCATATGGTGCTGCTACTGTGCGACACTCGCAACCATGATCATGCAGTGTGTGTTCATTTTTGAATATGACAGGATCTGGATCAAAAATGCAACGGCAGTTCTGTGTTATTACAGTCTTTTTTCCGTTCTTGCCGAACTGTCCTACAACAGGTTTCAGTTTGATTACAATTCATCCGGTATCCTTTTTAAACCGGCTTTTTTCAATACCGGATTATACTATGGGTTACCGATAACAATTTTCTCTATTTGTATTATCTTTCTTCTTGTAAATTATAAGAAAACCCATACGAAGATAAGAGAGAAATATCTAATAAAGATTGCCATTGGTGCGGTGGCTCCGGCACTTGTTGCGCTGATTGCCGAAACCATCTGTGAAGTTATATTTAACATAAGATATCCCGTTTTTTTCATATCCATGATAATACCCTTTAAGCTTTTTTCCGATCTTAATTTAAGGAGCAGAAGCTTTAAGTTACTGTTAT
>JBGUQP010000164.1:0-17396 GCA_045131145.1 Lachnospiraceae bacterium
GCCACGGGGACGGTTCTTTTGGCACAGAGGTATAGTATGTATGTGATTGCAGGACTGGGCAATCCCAGCAGGGAGTATGCCCATACAAGACATAACGCCGGATTTGATACGATCGACATTCTGGCGGATAAAAACAACATAAGCATTGATACGGTCAAGTTCAAGGCCCTTATCGGCAAGGGGATGATCGGGGGTGAGAAGGTCATCCTGGTCAAGCCGCAGACCTATATGAACTTAAGCGGAGAATCGTTAAGGGAAGTTGTCGCTTACTTTAAGACGGATCCTGCAGCAGAGCTTATTGTTATATATGATGATATCTATCTTGCTCCCGGGAATATTAGGATCCGTAAGAACGGAAGTGCAGGCGGCCATAACGGGATGAAGAGTATCATAAGCTGCCTTGGTACGCAGGAATTTGTGAGGGTACGTGTCGGAGTCGGGGAGAAGCCTAAGGGCTACGATCTTGCCGATTATGTTCTGTCGCACTTTTCGTCTGTTGAGAAGGAAGATATGCAGGATGGAATGATAAAAGCCGTTGGTGCTGTCGAGATGATACTTTCGGGGGATGTTGATAAGGCTATGAGTGAATATAATCGGAAGGAAGGCAGGGAATCCAAGGAATCCAAGGAACCCTCATCCGACCGCTGACGCGGCCACCTTCCCCCAAAGGGGGAAGGCAAGGTAGTCGGAGGAATTAAAGGATAGTCGAAGGAATTAAAGATATGAAAACACTACTGACTCCGCTTGAGGAGATGGCGGAGTACGAAGAAGCAAGAACAAAAATAAAGAGAGAAACAGGAATAGTCGAGTTGAACGGCTGCGTTGATTCACAGAAGCTCCATGCGGTATACGGGCTCAGCGGGGATTACAGGTATAAGGTGATAGTCACCTATTCCGAGCAGCGGGTCAGGGAACTGTCGGAGGACTATTCCTTTTATGATAAGGATGTTGAGACATACGGGGCGAGGGACCTTATCTTCTACCAGGCCGATGTCCACGGTAACCTTCTTACGAAGCAGCGTATGGCAGCAATCAAGCCTGTCATAGAGGGTGAACCGGTTACCATCGTCACAACCTTCGACGCCCTTATGGAGCATATCGTTCCGCTGGATACACTGGAAGATCATATGACCGATATAGGGGTAGGCGATCAGATAGACTTACCCTCATTTCAGAAGCAGCTCATCACCCTCGGATATACCCGCAATTACCAGGTTGAGGAAGGCGGCCAGTTCTCGGTTCGCGGCGGCATTATCGATATCTACCCTCTTACGGAGGAGAACCCTGTAAGGATAGAACTGTGGGGCGATGAGGTCGATTCCATAAGGTCGTTCGACATATTGAGCCAGAGGTCTATTGAGAAACTTGACTCCATAATGATATTCCCTGCATCCGAAACCATCCTGACAGAGGAAGAGAAGACGGAAGGCCTTGAGCGGCTTCTTAATGATGCGAAGAAGTATGAGAAGAAATTACGGGATGAATTCAAGACAGAGGAAGCCCACAGGGTAAGGACCGCTGCCGATGAGATAGCTGAGCAGGTTAAATACTTAGGTGCAGGCAGCCTTAACTTGGAGAGCTATGTCAATTATTTCTATGATGAAGAGGTTTCGTTTCTTGACTATTTCAGCACAAAGGACACACTTATCATCCTCGATGAGCCTGCAAGGCTTAAGGAGAAGGGGGATGTGACCGAGGCAGAATTCCGTGAGTCAATGGAGCAGAGGCTTAATAAGGGCTACATCCTTCCCGGGCAGACGGACATTATGTTTTCACGGGAGGAGATAATGGCCAGGATATCGGGCTTCCATGCCTGTGCCCTGTCGGCCCTTCCCGTAAACAAGAGTGTTTATAAACCGACTGAGAGGTATTCGATAATAGCAAAGTCAGTCAATTCCTACAACAATTCCTTCGAGGCCCTGAAAAAAGACCTTAAGCGTTTTAAAAAGAACGGTTACAGGGTCCTGCTTTTGTCCGCATCAAGGACAAGAGCCAAGAGGATAACCGAGGATCTGGCAGGTTCGGAGGAGGATCCGGTAAGCGCCTTTTATACCGAAGACCGTGACAGGGAGCTAAGTCCCGGCGAAGTAATGGTAAGCCCCGGACGGGTAAGGCAGGGATTTGAATACCCCCTGCTTAAGTTCGTTGTCATATCCGAGAGTGACATCTTTACGGAGCATAAGAAAAAGAAGAAACGCAAAAAGTTCGAAGGTGGTTCCAGGATACAGGATTACTCGGAACTGAGTGTGGGTGACTATGTCGTACATGAGAGTCACGGACTCGGCATCTACAAGGGGATCGAGCAGGTCACCGTAGACCATGTGACCAAGGACTACATGAAGATAGAGTACAGGGACGGTGGCAACCTCTATATCCCTGCTACCAATCTTGATGCAATACAGAAATACGGATCGAGTGGGGGTGCGGCACCCAGGCTCAATAAGCTCGGAGGCAGCGAGTGGACCAAGACCAAAACAAGAGTTAAGACGGCCATAGACGAGATAGCCACAGACCTTGTTGAACTGTATGCGGTAAGGCAGGAAAAGGACGGATACAGATACGGTAAGGATACCGTATGGCAGACCGAATTCGAGGAGCGCTTCCCCTTTGAGGAGACTGAAGATCAGCTTGCCGCCATCGAGGCCACCAAGAAGGACATGGAATCAAGCAAGATCATGGACAGGCTTATCTGCGGAGATGTGGGATACGGCAAGACGGAGATAGCTCTTAGGGCAGCCTTCAAGGCAGTCCAGGAGAACAAGCAGGTGGCTTATCTTGTTCCCACAACAATACTTGCCCAGCAGCATTACAACACCTTCGTGCAGAGGATGAAGGATTATCCCGTAAGGATAGACATGCTCTCAAGGTTCCAGACACCCGGCCAGCAGAAGAAGACGGTCACAGACCTTAAGAAGGGCATGGTGGACATAGTCATAGGCACCCACCGGCTCTTAAGCAAGGATGTCGAATACAAGGATATAGGCCTTCTTATAATAGATGAGGAGCAGCGTTTCGGCGTAAGGCATAAGGAGACGATAAAGAAGCTTAAGGAAAACGTGGATGTCCTTACCCTTACCGCAACCCCGATTCCCAGGACCCTCCATATGAGCCTTATAGGAATAAGGGACATGAGCGTGCTTGAAGAGGCTCCCCAGGACCGTATGCCCATACAGACCTTCGTGATGGAATATAACGAGGAGCTGGTCAGGGAGGCGATAAACAGGGAACTCTCACGCGGCGGTCAGGTATTCTACGTTTATAACAGGGTTGATACCATAGTCGAGATGACGAACTTTGTTCAGAAGCTTGTACCGGATGCCACTGTTGCCTTCGCCCACGGGCAGATGAAGGAACAGGAGCTTGAGAGGATAATGGTCGACTTCATAAACGGGGAGATAGACGTCCTTGTGTCGACCACTATAATCGAGACCGGACTTGATATATCGAATGTAAATACCATGATCATCCATGATTCCGACAGGATGGGTCTTTCGCAGCTCTACCAGTTGAGGGGACGTGTGGGAAGGTCTAACAGGACAGCCTATGCCTTCTTAATGTACCGGAAGGATAAGCTCCTTAAGGAGGTGGCCGAGAAGAGGCTGCAGGCCATACGTGACTTTACCGAACTGGGATCGGGCTTTAAGATCGCCATGCGCGACCTTGAGATAAGGGGAGCGGGCAACCTGCTGGGTGAGATGCAGAGCGGCCACATGGAGGCCGTGGGATATGACATGTACTGCAAGATGTTAAATGAGGCGGTTCGCAGCAGGAAGGGGATCGAGACCCAGGAGGACAACGAGGTATCCGTGGATATCAATGTCGATGCCTTCATCCCGGACAGCTATATAATGAATGAGAATCAGAAGATCGACATCTACAAGCGGATCGCAAGTATCGATTCCGATACAGAGCGGGAGGAGATGCTTGAGGAGCTTACCGACAGGTTCGGCCAGCTTCCCAGGTCGGTCATCAACCTTCTTGACATTGCCCATATGAGGATGTTGGCCAAACAGGTATACATTTCCGATATTAAGGAAGAATCACGCAGCATCAAGTTTACGGTCTATGAAAAGGCCAAATACGATCCAACGAAGATCGCTCCCTTTATTCAGGGATATAAGGGTGCCATGATCTTGAGGACCGGCGCCAAACCGTATTTTTTGTACAATTATGCAAAAGGAAGGACATATGAGGGTGAGGCACTTATACACCTTATAGAAGACCTGCTTGTGTCCATGAGAATGCTCATCGAAGCATAAGTGATCGCGGAGACGTATCTGCTGATTCATGAAGTGTCACAAAGGTATATTTTTGTTTACACAGGGGCAAAAATCAAGTAAAATTATAATGTAATCTGTTATAAGTGACAATCACTGTCTGCCATGAGGATGACCTATGGGAAGATATGAGTTCAGCAGTAAGAACCGCGAGCTGATGGAGAACTCACTCGTACCGTTTGCTATATACCAGTTTATCGATAAGCGTGTAGTCACGCTTATTTTGTCTGCGGGTTTTCTAAAGCTCTTTAACTATACCGACAGGGATCAGGCTTATTATGACATGGATCATGACATGTATAAGGATGCGGATCCGGAGGATGTTGCCAGGATCGCGGATGCAGCCTTCAGGTTTGCGACGGAGGGCGGCAGGTACGATGTCGTATACAGGACCAGAAGGTCTGACGGCGGAGAGTATACGATCATCCATGCGGTAGGTGAACACTTTATTACCGACTCGGGCGTGAGGCTTGCCCAGGTGTGGTATATGGATGAAGGATCGTACTCGGGAGATAACAGCACAGGTGAGCTTACGGCATCTTTAAAGAAGGCTATCCGCAGGGAGAGCATGATCAAGGCAAGCTACTATGACCACCTGACGGGACTTCCTTCAATGACTTATTTCCTTGAGCTTGCCGAAGCCGGCTGTAAGAAAATAGTCGACGAGGGCGGCTGTCCGGCATTTCTTTTCCTGGATCTCTCAGGAATGAAGAACTTCAATCACAAGCACGGGTTTTCGGAAGGGGATAACCTCCTTCGTTCATTTTCAAGGCTTCTTATAAGGCATTTCAGCAATGAGAACTGCAGCCGCTTCGGCCAGGACCATTTCGCCATATTCACCGATGAAAGCGGGATTGACGATAAGCTCCATGAGATCTTCAGGGAGTGGCAGAGCACGGGCAAGTCAAAATCACTCCCTGTCCGTGTGGGTGTTTATGTTGCCAACTTTGACAAGAGCAGTAATTTTGACATATCAACGGCATGCGACAATGCCAAGACCGCCTGTGATACCTTAAGAAATTCCTATGTTTCCAGCATCAGCTACTATAACAAGGAACTGGCGGATAACCTTGACAGGAAGGATTACATCATTACCAATTTCGACAGGGCCCTCTCGGAGAAATGGATTAACGTATACTACCAGCCCATAGTCAGGGCCGTAAACGGGAAGGTGTGCGATGAGGAGGCGCTGGCAAGGTGGATAGATCCTGTAAGGGGCTTTATGTCACCGGCTGATTTTATTCCCACACTCGAGGAAGCTCATCTTATCTACAAGCTCGATCTTTATGTGGTTGATCAGATAATCGAGAAGCTTAAGATAATAGAGAAAGAAGGCCTTCATAAGGTACCCCAGTCTGTAAACCTGTCAAGGACCGACTTTGATGAATGCGATATTGTAAGTGAGATATGCACCCGTATGGATAATGCGGGTATTGACCACAGCCTGCTCACTATTGAGATAACCGAGAGTATTGTGGGTACTGACTTTGAGTTTATGAAGAAGCAGGTTGACCGCTTCAGAAAGCTTGGCTTTAAGGTGTGGATGGACGATTTCGGAAGCGGTTATTCATCCCTTGATGTCCTTCAGGATCTGGAATTTGACCTGATAAAGTTCGATATGCGTTTCCTGAAGCAGATGGACAAGGGGAACAACAGCAGGATAATCCTGACCGAGCTTATGAGGATGGCGACCAATCTGGGACTTGAGACAGTGTGTGAGGGTGTCGAGACGATCGAACACGTCAACTTCTTAAGGGATGCGGGCTGCAGCAAGCTTCAGGGTTATTATTTCACCAAGCCCATTCCTCTCGATCAGATACTCTACAGGTACAGGACGGGAATACAGATAGGATTTGAGGATCCGGAAGAATCGGAATACTATGACATTCTGGGTAAGCTTAACCTGTATGACCTTGACTGGGTTGCCGGAGGCAGAAACACGGATCTGGACAAGTACTTTACGACCCTGCCGATGGTGATCATGGAGCTTAACGATACGGCAGTCCGTATAGTAAGGTCCAATGCTTCATACCGTGAATTTGCAGACCGGATGCTTGCAAGAAATGTCGGTGAGGAATTTGAGGAATTCGATACTATTCCCGAACACTACAGGGAATCATTTTTGAGTCCCATGATACAGTGTGCGGTACATGGTATAGGACAGCTGGTGGATGAACATCTTCCGAATGATATGGTCGTGCATACCATAATGAGAAGGATCGCGGTAAACCCTGTCAGGAAAACGGCATCGGTTGCCGTTGCAATCCTGTCTGTGACGAATTCCTAGAATAACATTGGTGAAACAGCCGGACTTTTGCTATAGCAGCTATGCATCAACCTTATAAATCAGATGAGGCAAACCGGAGTATAGTCTCCGTAAGAACCCTTGCATTTACGGGCTTTGAGAGGTGGGCATTCATACCTGCCTCTTTTGATTTCCTTATATCGTTCTCGAAGGCATTGCCCGTCAGTGCAATGATAGGTATTGTTGTGGAATCGGAACGGCCCGACATACGTATGTCGCGTGTTACATCCAGACCGCTTATACCGGGCAGGATTATATCCATAAGGATCAAATTGTAATAACCTGAAGCAGCATCGGTATACATCTGTATTGCTTCTTCACCGCTTGTTGCGGTTTCGATAACCGCTCCTTCTGCCTGGAGAATGGACTGGGTTATGGTACGGTTAATTGTGTCATCCTCAACAAGAAGTATCCTTAAGCCCTTTAAGCTGTCGGCTGAAGAAGGCTTCTTGCCGCGAAGGGATGATTCCGTATCCTTATCTATTTCGAAAGTCATGGTTACCGTAAACTTGGAACCGACTCCCTGGGTACTCTTTATGCTTATCTGACCGTCCATAAGGTCGATAAGCTTCTTGGAAATGGTAAGGCCGAGTCCCGAGCCCCCCTGGGAAGAGGATGAACCCTTGAACTCCTGAGCGAAGGGATCGAATATACGGTCAAGAAATTCAGGCCGCATTCCGATACCTGTATCTTCGACCTCGAACTTATATGTTACACAGTCTTCATCGGATGAGTCTTCCATGATCCTAAAGAAGACTATATCCCCGTCTCTTGTGAACTTGATCGCATTGTCGAGTATGTTGACAAGAACCTTCTGAAGATGGAGTTCATCACCGAGCACATAAGGATGAGGAAGGCCCTCAAATGCGGTTGACAGGTTGATCTCCTTGCCTATCATCTTGTTGGAGACTATGGATACACAGTTCTCGGCAAAGACGTTTATGTTCATCGGCTGATGGATGATCGATACGTGGTTATCCTCAAGTGAGCTTATGTCTAAAACATCATTGAGCAGGGTCTGAAGATGGTTGGATTCACCCATCATGCTCTCTAAGTATTTGCTGACCTTGTTTACATCGGAAACGTTGCGCTTGGCCATTTCCATAAGGCCCATAACACCGTTGAGCGGTGTCCTGATATCGTGGGAGAAATTGGTGAGGAATGCACTTTTGGCAGTGTTGACGGCTTCAGCCTGACGTTTGGCGGAAATGATCCTGTTTTTGTATTCGGAAAGCTGAAGGCTGACATCATAGGTTCCGACCGCAACCTGCTTACCGTCGGCTGACGGAACATTGCAGAACTTGGTCTGATAGTCCTTAATCTCATCATTGATAAGGAGCTTGTAATTTACGTAATAAGGCTTACCCGTGTAGAGGCTCCCCTCGACGATCTCAAGGTCCATGGTCTGCAGGACCTTTTCCCTGTCGGCGCTGTAAACAAGCTGGTCAACGTAGGCATTAAGCTGTCCGGTATAATCCATTGTGTCATATTCACCCGTAACAAGGGGTGAAAAGATATTGGCTGTCTGAGCTGATTCTATATGGCCCGACTCGAGATCTATAAGTGCTATACCGTCATGGTCAGAGGTCAGGGCAAGCGCTGCCGTAACCTTGCTGTTGCTTAATGTATCCATAATTTCTCCTGCTTATCTGAAAATTAATTTATGATGATTATAATAAATGACTTCTCATATCGTCAGGACTCATGTTAAGAAGGTAGGCGGGGGCAACATCGAATACTGTCTTGCATCCGCTCATGCCTTCGGCGTGCATCCTGTAGGCTGCCCTTGCATAGGCAATGAGCACTGAGGATGTAAACTCCGGATTGGAATCAAGGGTGAGCTTATACTCGATAACATGCTTGTTTTCCTTATTCCATCCGCTGCAGCCGCTTCTTATGACCATACCGCCGTGAGGTATACCCTTATGGTCACGGTCAAGTTCTTCCTGGCTTATGAAGTGTACTGTGGTATCGTAATCGGCAAAGTAATTGGGCATGGTCACGATCTCTTTCGTAATCCTGTCCTTGTCTGCATCTTCTGCCGCAACAACGAAGCATTCACGTGTATGCTTCTGCCTTGTTGTAAGCTCGGGATTGCTTCCGGACCTTACTTCTTCCACGGCCTTATCAACCGGAATGGTGTACTGCCTTGCATCAAGGACACCGTCTATTCTTCTTATTGCATCCGAATGTCCCTGACTTACTCCCTTGCCCCAGAAAGTATAATCCTTACCTTCCGGAAGAATGGCATTGGCATAAGCCCTGTTAAGTGAAAACATACCGGGATCCCATCCTACCGAGATCATGGCTATATGACTGCCTGCCTTAGCCGCAGCATCAACATTCGAAAAGTGCTCCGGAATGCGGGCGTGTGTGTCGAATGAGTCTATTACATTGAAATCCTTAGCGTATTTAGGTGTCATCTCGGGAAGATCGGTCGCACTTCCTCCGCAGATGATAAGAACATCGACATCATCCTTGTGCGAGAGTATGTCATTTACCGAATAAACAGGAACTCCATCCGTAAGAATGCTGACTGTTTCAGGATCGCGCCTTGTAAATACACAGGCAAGCTCCATATCATCATTCTGCTTTACGGCACATTCGATGCCGCGACCAAGATTACCGTAACCTAAAATACCAATCCTTATGCTCATAATATCAAGTCCTTTCAATTTGTTTATATAATAAACTAAAGCATCCTTTCCTATTTTAAGTTTAGGGACATACTTTTGCAACCCATTTTTAAAATAAAGGTCATTATGATATAATGCCACTATGAGATTCGTTACCTTGTTTTTAAAAACAGAAAACGTGCACCTGTTAAAGGATGTCGGAATGATCCCCTATCATCTTTATAAGGACCATGGTCTTGACTGCAGCGTGGCCTGTTATAAAAACAGCGAAGAGTACACCTATGCTGATAATGAGGTTAAGGGCCTTAAGCTTGACTTTGTAAAGAAGACAAGGGGAGGTATGATACTTGACGGGATGAGATATCTTATGCTTAATGCCCGCAGGATAGACATTCTCAATATCTACCACCTTAATCTGTCATCCTACTTTTACGGGATCGTGTACAGGCTGTTTAACCGAAGGGGGAAGATATACCTTAAGCTTGATATGAATCCTGCCGGTTTTATAAGCTGCTTTAAGAAGAATCCAGTGGGAATGATCAAGAGGGCGACAATAAGACGCGCGGATACAGTTTCGGTCGAAACTACGCGTATGCATAAGAAGCTTAGGAAGTTCTACGGGGACAAGATAGTGTTTGTACCAAACGGATGTTACCGGCAAGAAGCGGATAAGCCCCTTACCCCGAAGGAACATATAATACTGACTGTGGGAAACCTCGGGACCTATGAGAAGGCAACGGATGTCCTCCTTGAGGCTTATGCGGGATATATTAAAAGATCTCCCGGAAGTGACTGGAAGTTAAGGCTTGTGGGGAGTGTGGATGAGAGCTTCAAGGATTATATAGAGGATTATTACAGGCGGTATCCCGGAATAAAGGACAGGATAACCTTTACGGGACCGATAAGTGACAGAGACAGGCTTGATGAAGAGTACGGCAGGGCAGCAGTCTTTACCCTTCCTTCTCTCAGCGAGAGCTTTGGTATAGTCCTTGTTGAGGCTGCCCTTAAGGGCTGTTATCTGATAACATCGGATATGGTTCCGGCGGGTTATGATATCTCGGATAAGTACAGGTACGGTGCCTGCGTTCCGGCAGGGAATGCTTCCGAGCTGACACTGGCCCTTGTTAAGGCATGTGACGGCTGTCCGGACAGGGATGTCATGGCGGTAAAGCTCGCAGAAAGGACCGGGGCCCTCTATAACTGGAATAAGATAATTGACAGACTGTATAAGGAATTAAGCTGACCGTTCCCACTTGGGTATGGTAAGATCCGCATTCTGCTTGCGCACCTTAAGCTGGAAGCTTCGGATAAGCTTTTTAATGAAGTCCGGGAAGTGGTCCATAACGAACTGCTTGATCCTCATCTCACGGAGCTTTACCGTAAGCTCAGCGGCGGTCGGACCGTCTATCCCGTGTGAGTTCTTTATCTTGAGTGTTTCCATATAGGTATCGTAAAGCTTGAGAGAAGATACGCCGTTCTTGGAAATGATACACGTTATTACACCCGTATCCCTGAAGAAAAATCCCTTCTTATACATTGAGAGGAGAAAATCATAATCGGCGCCTATCCTGTAGCCTGTTTTATAAGGATACCTGCTCATGAGCTCCCTGTTTATAAAGGCTGACTGGTGGGAAAAGGGCATACGCTCCTCTATTTTATCAAAGGCCTTGCGGAACATATAATAGCGGCCGTATTCGCATTCCACCGCATCGCCGTAAAGAATGGCGGCATTGGGATAATTGCTCTTGTTGAAGATGTCGGAGAGGACTGTACGGGAATAGAAACAGTCACCTGCGTTCATGAAGTTGATCCATGTGCCGGAGCTCCTGGCTACGGCCCTGTTCATTCCGTCATAGATACCGTTATCCTTTTCGGATACCAGCGATACCCTTATTTTCCTCTTCTCAAACTTCTTCCTGTATTCGTCAACAAGATCAAGGGTCCCGTCATCAGAACCCCCGTCCTGTATAATATATTCAAAATCACGATAATCCTGTGCAAGGACAGATTCCATGGTCTTAATGATGTCCCTGCCGGGATTACGGCATACGGTTATTACTGATACATTGGGCTTTTTGTTCTTATCTTCCATAAAAATGATTATATCATACTTGCCTGAATTGTGGTATGCTAGATTAGGACTGTTTGGATAGGAGTGTAACATGAAGAGCACTGCCGTAATGGTGATCCTTAATTACAACGATATGAAGGTTGCGGAGAAGCTTACTAGGTCTGTAATGGACTTTGAATGCATTGAGAGGGTCATAGTCGTTGACAACTGCTCCACTGACGGTTCCTATGAATATCTCAGGAATTCTTTTCAAAAATCAGAGGTGGATGTGATACAGGCGCCTTCCAACGGAGGTTATGCCAAGGGGAATAACTTTGGAATAAGATATGCCCTTGACCATTATTCGCCCGAGTATATATTTGTTGCCAATCCCGATATAGCAGTATCCGCAAGTACATTGGAGACAATGATAAGGGATATGACAAATCACCGTGATTACGGGGTGATGGCGCCGCTTGTAAATCAGGGTTATAATGTCTGGAGGCTTCCGGGCTTTATGGGTATGATAGAGAGCCTCTTCCTTGTATGGTTTAATCTTGACAAGAGACATATCAAGAAAAAACTTACAGCCTCCCACAACCGGATAGAGGACGCCGGTGTTGTTGAAGGATCCTTCTTTATCATAAGAGCTAAGGACTATATTGCAATTGAAGGATTCGATGAGAGGACTTTCTTATATGCGGAAGAGATAATCCTTGCAAGAAGGCTTAAGGCAGCGGGACAAAAGGTGGGAGTACTTACAAGAGAGCGATATGACCACCTTCATTCAGCCAGTATAAAGAAGGCTTACGCATCATCCAAGAGGAAGGCATTTCCGAACTTCTACGCAAGCTTTAAGGTGTACAACAAGTACTATCTTAAGACCAATTTTATCCAGGACGGTATATTCCGGATATGCTATGAGCTTGCTTATTTTGAAAGATTTATTTATGACCTGATAAAGAAGGTACGATAACGCTCAGAGAATAAATTCGGAATTGAAAGATGATAAAGAGAAAAATAACAGAAATATGTTCAATTATATACAGAAACATATGCTATCCGTTTGTCCGTATAGTGCTGGAACTGAGAACACACAGTACTATGGAACAGGGATCTTACATCAACAAAGGGTCGGTACTTGAAGGACGTAATTATATCGGTAAAAAAACCTGTTTATCAAATGTGAGGGTTGGTTACGGAACAGTAGTCAACCGTGAATGCGATCTGACCAATACAGTGATCGGGAAATATACGTCTTTGGGCTCAAGGATAACGACGGAGCTGGGGTCGCATCCCCTGGACGGGAGGCATGCTGCACTTCACACGGCATTTTACTCAGCTGCCGGTGTACACGGATATACGTATACCGATAAGGATACTTATAAAGATGAAGAATACGTTGATGAGAATCACCATATTCAGGTAGTGATAGGGAATGATGTATGGATCGGGAATAATGTAAGCATAGTAGAGGGGGTTACGATAGGAGACGGAGCGGCTGTTGCATCGGGAGCCGTGGTGACCGGGGATGTTGAGCCCTATGCGATATACGGAGGTGTTCCGGCCCGCAAGATACGGGATCGCTTTGACAGGGACAGGATAAATGCACTGCTTGATATCAGATGGTGGGAGATGGATGAGAGGAAGATCATGGAGCTTGCCGGGGACGGAGCTTTTGATGATGTGGATAAGCTGATCGGAATATGTAAGGCCGAATAAAGCGAAGAATCTTGAACAGAGGGGAATTCAGATGAACAGGATCGCGATCGTAGTGATTGCATATAACAGGGGAGCAGCACTGCTCAGGCTGCTCGATTCACTTGCAAATGCCTACTATCCCGAGGAACTTAATGTTCCGCTTATCATAAGCGTGGATAAGAGCGACAGCAGTGACGTGGCCGATATAGCGGAAGAATATGTATGGATCCATGGGGACAAGTCAGTCAGGCTTCAGGAGAAGAACCTGGGATTAAGGGAACATGTTCTCAAATGCGGTGATATAGCTGCTGAATATGATGGTATAATAATGCTTGAGGATGATCTTTATGTATCACCCTCATTCTATATGTTTACCCAGGCTGCTCTTAACCACAGCAGAAACGATAAGAAAATATGCGGTGTATCTTTATACAACCATCGTCTGAATGTTCATGCAAGGGAACCTTTCGAAGCCATTGATGATGGTTATGATAATTATTACATGCAGCTTGCATCTTCCTGGGGGCAGGCCTTTCTGACGGACATGTGGACAGGCTTCCGGAAATGGTATGAGGAGAATAAGGATAAGGATATAGGAGCCGCGAATGTTCCGGCGAATGTTTCGTCATGGTCGGATAAGTCATGGCTTAAGTTTTTTATCAAATATCTTATTGATACAGACGGCTACTTCCTGTACCCGAGGGTTTCATTTACGACCAACTTCGGGGATGAAGGAACGCATGCAAGTTCGGGTGTCAATGATCTTCAGGTTCCCCTGGCAGGGATAAGGAAATACGGCCAGGTCGATCTTCATTTCTCTGACCTTGACGGATCGGGTTCTGTATATGATGCATATTTTGAGAACATGTGTCTTAATGACAGGCTTCCGGAAAGCGTGAGAAATGAAGTAACGGTCGATCTGTATGGATGCAAGCAGGCTGAGGGATATAAGAGATATGTTCTAAGCTCTTCTGCCCTGCCCTACAGGATACTTGAGAACTTCGGGAGAAAAATGCGGCCTCTGGATGCCAATGTATACTATAAAACAGAAGGCAAGGACTTCTTCCTTTATGATACGCAGAAGCCCGGGCAGGCCCCCGATACGGACGCTGTTTCAAAATATCTGTATAACTACAGGGCGCTCAAGGCAAAAGAAATGACGGCTGTACTTAAGTATCGTATAAAGAATAAATTACCCTTTATTAGACAAAACTGATCCGGGAGATAACAGCAGCAGTAATGTGCGGAATATTTGGCGTTATAAATAATAAAACAGACAGAGGTCTTGCGGAAAAATGTGTAGACCGCATGGCTCACAGGGGTCCCGACGGGAGGGGTCTGTGGCAGGAGAATGGAACAACCTTAGGCCACAGAAGGCTTGCCATTCTTGACCTTACTGAGAGCGGAAGTCAGCCCATGACCTACCCGTATTCAACGGAAAGGTATGTTCTCGTTTTTAACGGAGAGATATATAATTTCCTGGAGCTCAGGGATGAACTTAAGGAAAAGGGTTATGAATTCAGGAGCGATTCCGATTCGGAGGTCCTTGTTGCCTCATATATGGAATGGGGAGAAAAATGCCTTGACCGCTTTAACGGTATGTGGGCATTTCTTATATGGGACCGGGAAGAGGAGAGGCTTTTTGTTTCCCGTGACAGGTTTGGCGTTAAGCCTCTTTTCTATACGGAACTTAATGGTACGGAAGATGGACCTGCGATAGCATTCGGTTCCGAGATGAAGGTCATAACTCCCCTGATGAAGGAGTTAAGGCCCAATAAAGCCCTTGTTACCGATCCGAACAGGATCGTATTTTATGAAGGCACGGATGAATGCGTTATAGAAGGTATTAAGAGATTCCCCGCCGGGTCGTATGCCTATGCCGATAAGACCGGAATGAAGATAACAAGGTGGTGGGATACGCTTGATAATCTCGTTAATGTTCCGGCTTCATATGAAGAACAGGTAGAATTGTTCAGGGACCTCTTCCTTGATGCCTGCAGGCTCAGGATGAGGAGCGATGTAACGATAGGGACCGCACTTTCGGGCGGGCTTGATTCTTCGGCAACCATATGCTCCATGGCGCATCTGGCAGGTTCGGGATCCGATATAAGGATGAATAAGGACTGGCAGCATGCCTATGTTGCCACCTTCCCGGGAACGACAATGGATGAGTCGGACTATGCCAGGAAGGTCACAGACCATCTTAAGATCAATTCCACATTTGTTGAGATAGATCCGGTTAAGGCAATAGATAAGCTGGATGACTTTATTTATCTTTTCGAGGAGGTCTATCTTACAAGTCCCATACCCATGATGCTGCTCTACGGCGCCCTGAGGAAGGATCATACCCTTGTAACGATCGACGGGCACGGAGCGGATGAACTCTTTGGCGGTTACACCTTTGATTTTATACATGCTCTTAAGGATACACATGGCGGGAATGAACGAGACATGGTCCTTGATGCCTATATAGGCAGCTTCCCCAAGGACGGAAGCAATATCGCCCTTAAGAATACGGGGAAGGTGTCCGTGTGCCTTAAATTTCTTAAGAGGTCAGTTAAGGATAAGTTAAGAAGCGGCCGGGAGTCATATAAGAGGGTAAGGGCAGCAGGACATCCTGCTTATGAAAGGATGGATACTCTTAATAAGATCCTGTATGCATCTTCCCATGAAACGATCCTTCCGACTCTTTTGCGCAATTACGACCGTTACAGCATGGCCAACGGCGTTGAGATAAGGATGCCCTTCATGGACCACCGCATAGTAACCCTGGCAATGTCACTTGGCTGGAAGAGCAAGCTCCACGGCGGTTATTCCAAATCAATAGTCAGGGATGCAATGGCTCCGTATATGCCGCATGATATAGCCTACAGGCGTACCAAGATAGGCTTCAACACACCGATAGTTGAATGGATGCAGGGTCCCCTTATGGATTACTTTAAGGATGTGATCTCATCATCTTCATTTAAGAGCTGTGCCCTTATCGATCCTGATTCCGTATCAGAGAAGATCATACAGGTCTTAAGAGATCCGACCGCAACCTTCTCACAGGGTGAACAGGCCTGGAGCGCACTCTACCCCTACTTGTGGGAGAAGAATGTACTTAACAGGCTGTGAATTAAGAAGCATAAAATTGACAAAAAATCGTCATAAGACAACCGTAAGTTTAAAAACCAGATTCATCATAAATGAGCGAAGCGGAATACAATTTGTATGACGCTGAGCGGAGTAAAATATGAGTATTTTAAAAAAAATCAATTATATATTCTCCCCCAGGCAGAAGCTCCAGTCGGTCTTACTCTGTATCGGCCTCTTCATCGGAGCCCTCTTTGAGCTTGCCGGAGTATCACTGATAACTCAGCTGGTTTCAATTGTGACCGATCCTTCCAAGATACATTCGAATCCGATCCTTTCCGGGGTTTACGGTTTTTTCGGCATGAAGGATGATCGCCAGTTCTTCCTGACCCTGGTCATAGGACTCATCATAGTTTACCTTGTAAAGAACCTGTACCTTCTCTGGATCAATTACGTCCAGTATACCTTCATATACAACAACCAGTTAAGGCTGTCGGGCCGTCTTATCGACTGTTATCTTAAGAAGCCCTACACCTATCATCTTGATAAGAACTCTGCCGAGATGGTAAGGAATGTAATGCTTGATTCCGAGCGCTTCTTCCAGATGCTCTTAAGTGTATTTCTGATGCTCTCGGAGTTCCTTATCTCCGCTCTTTTGTGCGTATATCTTCTGACGGTCGACTGGTTCATAACCGTTTCTGTTGCCGTTATCCTGGGAATATTTACAGGCCTCTATATTATCCTGTTTAAGAATAAAGCCAAGGAATACGGTAAGGAGAATCAGATATACGACGGTAAGATGCATCAGTCCATAAATCAGGCGCTCGGTGCCGTAAAGGATATCAAAATCCTCCATCGTGAGAAGTATTTCGTGAATGCTTTCTGCGGTTACGGCAGGAAGAAGATGCGGGCGGTACGAAACAACAACGTACTGGGTCAGGCTCCCAAATACATTATAGAGACAGTGTGTATAGGCGCCATTCTTCTGGTCCTGGTTTATAAGATCTTCATGGGTGAAGACCTTAGTTCAATGATAACCCAGCTGGCTGCCTTTGCCGTGGCGGCATTTAAGCTGCTGCCATCGGTCAGCAAGATAAACAACTTCGCCAATCTTATTATCTTCCTTAAACCCTCAGTCGATCTTATCTATCGTGATATCAAGGATACCGAGGATATGAAGTCCTTCGAACTGAGCGACGCAAGCTCTCATGTGGAGGGTCTTGACAAGGCAAAGGAGATAATGATAAAGGATCTGACCTACCGTTATCCTCATACAGACAGGGACGTGCTTAATAAGGTGAATCTGAAGATCCCTCTTGGGTATGCGGTCGGGATGGTCGGTCCGTCGGGAT
>JBGUQP010000165.1:0-5700 GCA_045131145.1 Lachnospiraceae bacterium
ATGGATGTTCCCCTGGCATCCTTCATACCCTCGGTCATGATCTTCATAAGACGGACCATTGCGGCAACCTTCCAGTCACCTTCGGCACCGAAGCCGTAGCCTTTCTCCATGAGGCGCTGTATTGCAAGTCCGGGAAGCTGCTTAAGTCCTCCGAGATCACCGAAGTGAGTGACTATGGCCTGGTAGTTCTTCTCCTCAAGGAATTTCTCGAATCCGAGCTCGATCCTTGCCTGAACCGCAACATGCTTCTTAAACTCTTCGGGATCGCGTCCATCCAGGATTATGTTGTACTTAGCGTAATATTCATCAAGGAGCTCATTGACCTGAGAATCACTCACATCATTTACGCTCTCAACGATGCTGTTTACGGGATAGGCATCCACTTCCCAGCCGAACTTGATCTGGGCCTCTACCTTGTCGCCTTCCGTAACGGCAACATTCCTCATGTTGTCTGCCACCCTCATGACTCTGATATGGCTTGACTCCATAAGGCCGACTGCAGTTCTCATCCATGAAGCGATGCGTCTCCTTACCTCGTCATCCTTCCAGTAGCCGACAACCACCTTACGCTCTATCCTCATCCTGCTCACTATATGGCCGTATTCCCTGTCACCGTGAGCTGCCTGATTCTCATTCATGAAATCCATATCGATCGTATCGTAAGGGATCTCTTCATTATACTGGGTATGAAGATGAAGAAGAGGCTTCCTGTATTCCTGAAGACCCAAGATCCATGACTTTGCAGGGGAAAATGTATGCATCCATGTGATCACGCCTGCGCATGATTCATCGGCATTGGCCTCGTTGAATGTCTGTCTGATGAGCTGATTTGTGATAAGGACCGGCTTCCATACAACTTCATAGGGAAGCAGGCCTGACTTGTTGAGTTCATCAACTATCTCCCTGGAGTGTGCGGCAACATGCCTTAATACCTCATCTCCGTAGAGATCCTGTGAACCGGTGCAGAACCAAAACTTGTACTCTTTTTTTCTTATCATGTGTAGACCCTCCGCTTGAATTAATGTAACGATAACTCAGGACAGGCTCAAAATACTGCGTATTTTTCGCTGTTTTGGGTTCATTCAATATAATTGAATTCACCCAAATTCATAAATTATAAAATATGTCCTGCTCAAGCAAGCTTGGCAGTTCATATTTTAATTTATGAACTGTCCTTATTCACTTACATTGTCAAACTTGTATGTACAAGTCGTCAAGTTGTACGGTTTACACATGAGTTCCCGATTATTACCTCGGGATCTATTATGACTCTCTTCTCTACCTTCTCGCCCCTTATCATCGCAAGCAGCATATTTGCCGCGATCCGCCCAAGTTCCTCCTGTGGATGGGCCACAGTTGTAAGGCTTATGCCGCTGTTGCCTCTTGTCTGTGAGTTGTCGTAGCCTGTTATCGAGATATCCTCAGGCACCTTAAGCCCCATCTCCCTTATGGCCTTTACAAGATGAAGGGCGACCTGGTCGTTATAGGCAACTATCGCATCTATCGGCTTACCCTTCCTGATCATTTCCTGAAGGATCGCATAGGGGTGTACCGCCCTGTCTTCCGTATAAAACCAGATGACGTTGCCCGGATCGTAAGTAAGTCCGGCTTCGGCAAGGGCCTTCGCATAACCCTTATGACGGTTCTGACCCTGGGTATCATCGCTTTTAAACACACCGAGAATATTCTTATGGCCAAGCCCGATAAGATATCTGGTCATAAGATATGCTCCCTTCTCATCATCCATAAGGACATGGACACGATCCTGCATGACCGAATACTCTCCCTGGATGAAGATATAGGGTATTCCATATTTGTCCAGTTTATCGTACATATCCTTATGTCTGCAGAACACGTTGCTCTTGCTCGGTTCGATTATTATGCCATCGATGTTTTTCTCCATGAGCTCTTCTAGGCACTTTATCTCCCTGGTCCTTGAATTGTTCGTGTTCTTGAGTATGATGCTGTATCCGTTATCGGTGAGCACATCGTCTATGCCGCTTATGACTTTGGGGAAAATATAATCGGACAAGTAGGTCATCACGACCGCTATATCCCTTGATTCCTTCTTGAACCTTGATGCATCCGAACAATAAGTGCCGCTCCCGTGGACAGCATGGATAAAGCCCTCGTTCTGAAGCTCTGCGAGGGCCTTCCTGACTGTCTGCCTGCTGACACCGTACCTTTCCGAAAGGACATTCTCCGACGGGATCTTGTCGCCCGGCCTTATCCGGTCATCAAGTATCTGATTTTTAATATCTTCTTCTATCTGCCTGTATTTAAGAGTCATTCCTATGCTCAGCCTTTTTTGGCACATATTATTGCATATCACGGGAACGCAATTACTTAGAATTTCACTTTACAATCCCTTAAATGCCTCAGGAGTTTCACCGTTGAAGTTGGCTGCAGGAATGACGTCCCCGCTCTTTACCTTGGCGAATGCCTCATCTATAGCCTTTATCGTATCTTCAGAAAGCTGCTGTCTGCCGTCTTCCTTAACATAGCCTGTAGAATCTGTATCCGCACCGAGCAGGGCATTTTCACCCTTAAAGCTGCCCTCCTTTATCAGGTTGAGCTGCTTCTCGACGTTCATGCCCATGATCTTAAGCGTTGAAGTAAGGACAACATTTGAGCTTCCCCTTGCTCCTTCATTATACTGGTCAACATCGCAGCCTATGAAATATACATCCTTAGCTTCCTTGACAGCCGTGAGCACTCCGTTGCCCGATGCTCCCGCAGCCGCAAAGAGCACATCGGCCCCCCTCGCTATAAGAGCCTCACCGACGATCTTACCCGTAGCCTCATCTCCAAAATCTCCTACATAATTACCGCCCACATTGGCACCGGTAATGTCTGTTCCCGCGTAAGAAGCTATCTCAATCACCTCGGCGTTTGTTCCGTAGTTCTTGTTAGCATAATTAACACCCGACTCAAAGCCCCATTGATAATTTACATTTGTCTCATAAGCAATGCCGTTTACTACTGCGACCTTACCTGTCTTAGTCTCTAACGCTGCAGCCATTCCGGCGCAGAAACCACCTTCCTGTTCCTTGAAAGTCATACTGTAGAGGTTATCGCATTCTGCCGGCTCACCGCCTGCATAAGTAGGAGGGGTGTCTACCAGGATAAAATAAACATCCGGATTTTCCTTTGCCAGAGTACCTATGCCAGCAAACTGAAACCCGCAGCACACTATAACATCATAATCCGCAACAATGTCGGTAACCCCTTTGACAGCTGCCTCTGCGCCACTCTTATCAACCTTCACCGGTGTTACCGATGCATCCGGGTTCTCAGCTATAAAGGCAAGAATTCCCTCATAATTGTTCTGAACAAAGGAACCGTCATCAACACCTGCGCGTGAGCTGACTATCGCTATCTTTAAACCCCCGTTATCACCTTTGGCGGCAGTTTTGGGAGCACCGGCGCAGCCTCCAAGTAACGATACGGCCATTACAAATACCATAATCAATCCGACTATGCTCTTTTTCATTTTCCCTCCATCTCTTATAGTGAACGAAATAATCTGTTTCATTTACTATAAAATATATCAATCAGTGTCCTGCCTAACTGACTCTATATTATCATAGCCTATGGTAAATTGTAAATTAAAGCCGGTTCATCCGTTTCATGCTTAAAGAGCAAGCTTCAATATATCAATAAACTTATCTTTATCAAGCGGTACATAGTGTCCCACTGTTCCGTTCCTGGTCGCGCGCTTTGCCATAACTTCGAAGTCCTTATCATCTATGCCAAGCTCTGTAAGGCTTGTCTTAAGGCCGAGCTTTCTGAAGAAATCCTTAAGCTTTTCGGACAGGATCAGCGCCCTCTCCTCCTCATCATGATCGTATGGATCCACACCGAATACCCTTGCTGCAAGAAGGGCGGGCCTCCAGGGCTTAACCCCTGCCATGTACTTAACCCAGGCTGTTATGGCAACAGCCATACCTTCACCGTGAGTGATGTTGTACTGGGCCGACAGTTCATGCTCTATCCTGTGCGAACCCCAGTCGGCTATGCGTCCCGCATCCAGGAAGTTGTTGTGGGCCACGCTTGCAAGCCACTGTATCTCAGCCCTTGCATTTATATCCTTCGGATCCTTTATCAGCCTCTCACCGTTAAGAAGAAGGGCCCTTATCGCACCCTCTATAAGGTAATCTGTCGTGTCGGAATTCTTAACATCCGAGAAATATCTCTCAAGAAGATGTGTAAGCACATCCGCCACTCCGACCGCTGTCTGATACCAGGGAAGATTGACCGTATACCTGGGGTTCATGATCGCGAACTTAGGGATTATCCTGTCATCCTCGAAGCCTAACTTCCACTCTCCGTTTGAGATGATGGCTGCATTGGATGTCTCGGATCCGGATGATGCGGTAGTCGCGATAACGCCTATCGGAAGCACCTCGCCAGGCGTTACACCCTTATCAAAAAAGTCCCATACATCACCCACATAAGGGATACCGAGTGCCAGTGCCTTGGCTGTATCTATCGAGCTTCCACCGCCAACTGCAAGGACAAAGTCAACTTTCTTTTTCTTACCCTCATCGGATAGCCTCCTTACAAGTTCTACATCCGGATTGGGAACAACTTCACCGCTTTCCGTAAACTCGATCCCAAGTTCCTTTACCGCCTTTGTGATGACATCATATATACCCAGTGTTTTTATGAAATCACCCGAATATACGAGTAAGAGTGATTTTACCTTATACTGCGAGAGCAGATCCTTTAATTTTTCATGTGAATCCTCGCCGAAAACTATCTTCGCGGGATTGTAGTATTCAAATCCTATCATTTTTCCTTCCTTTCCTTGTGCCACGGGGACGGTTCTTTTGGCACGATGCTGAGCGGAAAAGTCATAAGGAATCCCCCGCAAGCGGTACCCCTTATGACAAATCCTCGAACCGCCAACTTCGGTCTATGGAACCTATGCCTTTCCTGCGGCTACAGCATCTACGTTTACGAGCCATCCCAATAAGTCCATCGGGCAACTCATTTGATCATGCATAAACTATATAGCCGCCCGTTTTGTTTGTAAAATACGTGAATTATATCAAATGTTATAGGTTTTTCCTATAACGCACCATTTAAGCGTCATTCAAGCCGCATTCAGGTCATACACAAACAAAGACCGGGACTTCCCGGTCTTTATTGCATTATCTATTATATTTCTGTAAAACTATATCCTCATCTTGTAAAGATGAGCGGAACTCCCTTATACTTCATCATCAGTTCACCATCCTTAAGCGTCAGAGCGATCTTTACTTCATCATCTTCCATTATATCGGCAACACCTGCCACCAGCTGGTTGCCATATACCTCGTAAGTTCCTGCGGCGCCGGCTGCTCCTATGTGCCAGGATATCCTGCCGTCCGGCATTATCTCCAGCTCATTGCCGAATGCATATATATCAGGAAACATTTCCTCAAGTCCGTCTATCTCGGTATCGCTTGACAGATACCACTTCCCGGCAAAATCATCCGATCCGGGAACTGCAGCTTTAACTTCATTGTACGAAACCTCGGGCTTATCAGCGCCCATCAGCATAAATCCAGAAAGCAGTACCGCGATCGCGGCCATTGCCATTGTTGTTATTATTTTTTTCATAAGCTCTCACTCCTCGTATAATATTTTTTTAGATACAGTAAATGTACCCTGATAACTTAATAATTCTTTGTTCAATAGGCTTAGTAAAGCCCA
>JBGUQP010000166.1:0-6049 GCA_045131145.1 Lachnospiraceae bacterium
CGGTGGCATCGATCGGTTATGTGCGGTCGGGTATCGAGAACACGGTATCCGTAGTTCCTTCAGGCAAAGTCATAAACGCGGTTCCCCTCTATACGCGGTTATGGATCGAGACACCCAAGAGTGAGGAAGAGATAGAGAATGAGAAGGTGACCTACGATGAAGAGGGCAATGAGATCATTACGGAAGAGGAAGATATCGTTCCCTACACACTTGAGATACAGACACTTAAGATGGGTGACGGAATAACGACTGCAAATGCGAACGGAACCGTTGCATGGGATGAGGAGACAGCCCAGAATTATGCGACCTGGCAGAAGGGCGGTAAGACCTACGAGATATGGCTTGAGGATAAGGATTCACTTGAGGCAAAGCTTAAGGTAATGCAGGAGAATAACCTTGCGGGTGTTGCTGCATGGCAGGTGGCCTATGCGGAAGATTACGTGTGGGATCTTTTTTCGAGCTATTATTAAATAACAAGATTTTGAAAAGTACGATGTATTACGGCCTGTTCTGAACGGGTGAAAATGGAGAAGAAGGTTTGGAAAGGAGAAGGGTATGAAGTATACGGAGGGTTTTTGGTTAACAAGTGAGCGAGCAACGATCAATTATGCATCGGATGCATATTTTATAGAAGAGATTGAAAACGGAATGCGGGTAGTTGCCCCTACGAAGAAGATCGTAACAAGGGGCGATACATTGAACCTGCCTGTGATAACCATAGAATTTACGGTGGCTGGAAAGAATGTCATATCTGTAAGGCAGTGGCATTACGAGGCCTATGATTCGGGAGAAGCAAGGTTCTCCCTTAATGCAAAGTCATACGATTACACCGTATCGATAAATGACGATGAAGCCGTTCTTAAGACGGGTGATATCTCTGTTGTTGTAGACAGGAAGGATTTCTCCTACAGCTTTGTATCAAACGGAGAAGTTATAACCCGATGCGGCTTCAGGAACCTGTCCTATATCCTCATGGACCGTGAGCGCGCTTCCATGCTCCCTGGCGATAAATACATGAAGGAGCAGGGGGACAATTACATGCACACCGAGCTGTCGCTGCGCCCGGGTGAGTGTGTCTACGGTTTCGGCGAGCGCTTTACTCCTTTTGTAAAGAACGGACAGACGGTTGATACCTGGAATGAAGACGGCGGAACCGCATCACAGATAGCATATAAATCCATACCCTTTTATATGACCAATAAAGGGTACGGAATATTTGTCGACCATACGGATAACGTATCCTACGAAGTGGGCAGTGAGAAGGTTGAATTCGTAGGATTTTCGGTTCCGGGTGAGGAGCTGAGGTACTACTTTATCTACGGGCCTTCACCTGCCGACATCATCATGGAATACACCGACCTTACGGGCAAGCCGGCACTTCCTCCGGCTTGGTCATTCGGTCTGTGGCTGTCCACATCATTTACCACAAACTACAACGAAGAGACAACGAGTTCCTTTATACAGGGTATGGCCGATCGGGACATACCTTTGTCGGTATTTCACTTTGACTGCTTCTGGATGAAGGAATTCCACTGGTGCGACCTTGACTGGGACGAGAGAGTCTTCCCTGATGTAAAGGGAATGCTCAAGCGTTATCATGACCGCGGACTTAAGATATGCTGCTGGATCAATCCTTACGTTGCTCAGGGTAATGACTTTTTCAGAGAAGGTGTTAAAAACGGTTACTTCCTTTTAAGAGCAGACGGCAGGGGAGTTAAGCAGGTAGATGCCTGGCAGTGCGGTATGGCAGTGGTTGACTTTACCAATCCGGCAGCCGTAAAGTGGTATACGGATAAGTTAAGAAGCATCCTCGATATGGGTGTTGACTGTTTCAAGACCGATTTTGGCGAGAGGATTCCCGTGGATGTTAAGTACCACAACGGCGCAGATCCTTACTCGATGCACAATTATTATACGTTTATATATAATCAGGCAGTATTCAACCTCCTTAAAGAGGTTAAGGGAGAGGGTGAGGCTATCCTCTTTGCAAGGTCTGCCACGGCAGGCTGCCAGCAGTTCCCGGTTCACTGGGGCGGCGACTGCAGCGCTTCTTATCCGTCGATGGCGGAGACCCTGCGCGGCGGACTGTCATTTGCCATGTCAGGATTCTCCTTCTGGAGCCATGATATTTCCGGATTCGAATATACGGCCGCGCCCGATCTCTATAAACGCTGGGCTGCCTTCGGTCTTATGTCCACACATTCAAGACTCCATGGTTCGACAAGCTACCGTGTTCCCTGGCTCTTCGATGAGGAGAGCAATGATGTCGTAAGGTTCTTTACCAAGCTTAAGTGTACTCTTATGCCATACATTTATTCGCAGGCTGTATATGCCCATGAGACAGGCGTGCCCGTGATGCGTCCCATGGTATTTGAATACCCGGATGATCCTGCGTGTGCATATCTTGACATGCAGTATATGCTGGGAGAGTCACTCCTTGTCGCACCTGTATTTAACGATAAGGGACAGGCAACATACTACCTGCCGGATCCTGTGTTTAACGATAAGGGTGAGGCAGCATCCAACCAGTCCACTTGCCTTCCCCCCGGGGGGAAGGGGGACCGCGAAGCGGTGGATGAGGGGCCATTATGGACCCACCTTCTTACGGACGAGAAGCGGGAAGGCGGAAGGTACTATAAAGATACCTATGATTATTTCTCAATGCCCTTATTTGTGGCACCCGGTACGATCCTTATCCTTGGCAATACGGATGACCGCCCGGACTATGATTATACTGATAACATCAAGGTCCATATCTATGAACTGGCGGATGGGTGTACGGCTTTAGCCGATATCGTGAATGTGAAGGGTGAGAAGGTTAATACCATCACCGCTGCCCGAGAGGGTGATTCTGTCAGAGTATCCACACAGAAGCCGGTTGCGCACATTGAATATGTGCTGCATTTTTCCGAGGATGTTTCTTTGACGGTAGAGTAACTCAAATGAGGACAAAAGAACCGTCCCGGTGTCTTCTCGCCAGTGCCGACAGGGCACACCGCATCAAGGTGACCGGGACGGTGAAATAAATCAACAATTAGCTATTCAATAGCAAAATTGTGCAAATTTTGTACTGATTTTATACTTTTTTTATTCACTATTTCTGCCTCTTATGATATAATTTCATATAACATATACCCCTCTATGTAACGGGGTTGATCATAAGGAGGACTCTTTGGGAGGGCTCCTTATGACGCCTTAGCGGCGAATGAAAAAATAATGAGACAAGAGGTGATAGCGTGATTAAGAAAGAAATGATTGCCATGTTGCTTGCCGGCGGGCAGGGAAGCAGACTGGGAATCCTCACATCCAAGGTAGCCAAGCCGGCCGTATCTTTCGGCGGTAAGTACAGGATCATCGATTTTCCACTAAGTAACTGCATAAATTCAGGTATAGACACCGTGGGTGTGCTGACTCAGTACCAACCGCTGAGGCTTAATACCCATATCGGTATCGGTATTCCCTGGGATCTTGACAGGAATTCCGGCGGTGTTACCGTTCTTCCTCCTTACGAACAGGTAGGCAATACCGAGTGGTATACGGGAACGGCTAACGCTATCTACCAGAACCTGGCATATATGGAGATGTTCAATCCGGATTATATCCTTATTCTTTCGGGTGACCACATCTACAAGATGGACTATGAGGTCATGCTTGACTTCCATAAGGCCAACAAGGCTGAGGTTACGATCGCCGTAATGCCCGTACCCATCGAGGAAGCCAAGAGGTTCGGTATCGTTATCACCGATGATGACAAGAAGATAGTTGACTTCGAGGAGAAGCCCGAGAATCCGAGGAGCAACTTAGCATCCATGGGTATTTACATCTTCAACTGGAAGACGCTTAAGGATGCCCTTATAGCTATGGCTGACCAGCCGGCACTTGACTTTGGCAAGCATATCATTCCTTACTGCCATAAGAAGGGTATGCCTGAGTACGCATATGAATTCAACGGTTATTGGAAGGATGTCGGAACACTTAATTCATATTGGGAGGCCAATATGGAGCTCATCGATATCATTCCGGAATTTAACCTTTACGAAGAATACTGGAAGATATACACGAAGTCGGATACGCTTCCGCCTCAGTATATAAGCAAGGAGAGTGTTATCGAGAAGTCTATCATAGGCGAAGGAAGCACGATCTACGGCAAGGTTTATAATTCGGTCATCGGATGCGGAGTCACGATAGGCAGGGATACCGTTGTAAGGGATTCCATTATCATGAACGAGGCCGTGATCGGTGACGGATGTACCCTTGATAAGGCGATCATCGCGGAGAATGCGAAGCTGGGAGACAAGGTGGTCCTCGGAGCCGGTGAAGAAGTTGAGAATGAGACTGATCCCAGCATTTATTCACATGGCATCGTAACGATCGGTGAATGGTCGGTGATCCCGGATAACATCACGATAGGCAAGAACAGCATGGTTTCCGGAATTACAGAAGCTTCGGACTATGAAAACGGTAAACTTGACTCTGGCAAGACTTTTGTAAAGGCGGGTGATTGATTTGAGAGCGATAGGACTTATTTTGGCAGGAGGAAACAGCTTCCGGATGAGGGAACTGTCACAGAAAAGGGCGATCGCGGCAATGCCCGTTGCAGGAAGTTACAGGGCTATTGATTTTGCCTTGAGTAACATGAGCAATTCGCATATAGCCAAGGTCGGTGTACTGACCCAGTATAACGCAAGGAGCCTTAACGAGCACTTAAGTTCTTCCAAGTGGTGGGACTTCGGACGTAAGCAGGGCGGACTCTTCGTATTTACGCCCACTGTTACCGTTGAGAATAATTTCTGGTTCCGCGGCACGGGAGATGCCATTTACCAGAACTTAAGCTTCCTTAAGAACAGCCACGAGCCTTATGTTGTTATCGCATCGGGTGACGGTATCTACAAGATGGATTACAACAAGGTGCTTGAGTACCATATCGAGAAGAAGGCCGATATCACGGTCGTATGCAAGAACGTTGACTGCACGGATGATTCCGAAAGATACGGTATCATGAGGCTTGATAAGGACAACAGGGTTGAGGAGTTCGAGGAGAAGCCCGTTGTGGCCAGATCAAACACTATATCCTGCGGTATCTACGTTATAAGGCGCCGCCAGCTCATAGAACTTATTGAGAAGTGTGCTGAAGAGGACAGGTATGATTTTGTAAGGGATATCCTTATAAGATACAAGAACATCAAGAGGATCTACGGATACAAGATGGATACTTACTGGAGCAACATAGCTTCGGTTGAGGATTACTACAGGACCAACATGGACTTCCTTAAGCCTGAGGTCAGGGAGTATTTCTTCAGGACCTATCCGGATGTATATTCCAAGATCGATGACCTGCCGCCGGCCAAGTACAATGTTAGCACTTCGGTTAAGAATTCACTTATCGCATCGGGTTCCATCATAAACGGTACGGTTGAGGATTCGGTAATATTCAAGAAGGTCTTCGTAGGTAACAACTGCGTTATAAAGAACTCGATCATTCTTAATGATGTTTATATTGGGGATAATACATACATTGAGAACTGCATCGTGGAGAGCAGGGATACCATAAGGGCTAACTCCTACTATAAGGGAGAGGGCGAAGTCAAGATAGTTTTAGAGAAGAACGAGAGATACGTCTTCTGATAACTTTTTTACATTTACGCAGGGGGAAAAAGTTGACGGAAGGAGAGAGAATGACATCATGGACATTACAGACGTAAGGATACGCAAGATCGAGCAGCCGGAAGGCAAGCTCCGTGGAGTTGCGTCCATAACCATCGATGATGCATTTGTTGTGCATGACATCAAGGTTATTCAGGGCGACCGGGGTCTTTTCATTGCAATGCCGTCGCGTAAGACATCCGAAGGTGACTACAGAGACATTGCACATCCGATTACATCACCTGCACGTGACCAGATCCAGCAGGCAATACTTGAAGCCTACGAGAAGGCTGAGTAGAAATTTATCAAAAAAAATGTTAGACTTGGAGACAGGGGACGGACTCTGTCTCCTTTTTTGTGAAGACACGGGGGCGGTTTGTGCCACGGGGACGGTTCTTTTGGCACA
>JBGUQP010000167.1:0-4180 GCA_045131145.1 Lachnospiraceae bacterium
GATGTACAGCGGTCACTCCAGGTCGGCATGAATGCGCATCTGTCCAAGCCCGTTGAACCTGACCGCTTATATCAGACTCTTGAAAAACTGATCATGGAAGCTGAAAATAAAAGCAATAATATATGATACAAGGAGGGATCGTTATGATCACATTGGAAGCTTTAAAAGAATTCGGAGCAGATACCGAAAAAGGCCTTGCCATGTGCATGGGCAACGAAGCTCTGTATCTTCGCCTCGTGGGTTCGGTACCCGGCGAATCACGCTTTGGCGACCTTACAAAAGCGATCGAAGAGAAGGATTATGATGCCGCTTTTGATGCAGCCCATGCCTTAAAGGGAGTTCTCGGAAACCTGTCACTGACACCTCTTTTTGACAAGGCCTCGGAAATAACGGAACTTTTAAGGAACAGGACGGATACCGATTATTCTTCTCTTCTTTCAGAATTGACAAATGCAAAGGAAGAACTTGCAAAACTGTGTGAATGATCATCAATAAAAGGGGTAAGCTGCTATGTTTTTCAAAAAACAGGAATTCGAACCGGTCACAGCTAAAAAGGGCGGGATAATACAGGCAGCAATCATAGGAAGCCTGATAGTCGCTGCAATACTGATAATCGGAACATATCTTACTGGACGCAGTGCCAGCCTGGATGCCGAAAAAGCCGTAAGGAGCGTTTCTCTTTTATACCTTGACGAGCTTGCCGGACGTCGCGAGCAGGTTGTTGCCGCAACGCTTGATGACTACATCAGCGATGTTGATGTGGCCGTAGGCCTTCTTGAGAAAAACGATCTTGCATCTATTGAGAACCTCCAGGCTTACCAGTCAAGGATGAAGCAGCTCTACGGCCTTGAGAAATTTGCCTTTGTTGATGAGAACGGTATCATCTATACTTCCCGCGGGACAAGGCATGATATCGATCAGTATGATTTTGACTATAAGACCATTTCATATCCTGTCATAACCATCAAGGATGAGGGTGTCAACGAAAAGAAGATCATAATAGCGATCCCTCTTGACCGTCTTGACTTATGCGGCAATACCCTCGTGGCCTGCTTTATGGAAATGAGCATGGACCACTTCCTTGATGCCATTTCCCTTACATCGGCAGGGAACAATACAACCTTCTGCAATATCTACATGTCGAACGGAGTCCCCTTTACAGGTCTTGTACTTGGCGGATTGTCTGCGGAAGACAACCTGTTAACGGCGCTTGAGCGCGCCCGATTCGATAAGGGGTATGACTTTGAAACGGTAAAGACCGCTTTTGAACAGCATCATGGCGGGATCGCATCCTTTACATACGGAGGCATCCGCGAAACATTAAGCTACATACCCATCCGCGGCACGGACTGGATGCTGACCTATCTGATACGCGAGAGTGTTATCAGCGAGAACATCGAGAGCATATCGAAGGGGATCATAACAAGAAGTCTTATCCTTTCGCTTATCACCGCGGCTGTTCTCCTTACGATCTCAGCGATCACGATCATCCAGACAAGGAAGACCGTACGCCTTACATCCGAACGGGAAACCTCCGAGCTCCTTCAGCAGGAACTCGAGGAGAGGATAGCCCTCCAGGATCAGCTTCTTGAGCAGGAGAAGGCAAGAAACCAGCAGGACAGCATGATAACCGCGCTCGCATCCGACTATCGCAGTGTTTACTATATCGACCTTGACAGCAACCAGGGTATCTGTTACCGGAAGGATGATCGGGCCGATGATGATAATATCTCTCCCGGTGACAGCTTTGATTAGCTTGATAAGTTCAGGGAGTATGCCAAAAATCATGTAACGGACGAATACCCCGAAGCCTTCCTTAAATTCATCGAACCCGACTCCGTCAGGGCCCACCTTAAGGAAGAAACCATTATCACCCTGCGTTATCTTGTAAGCAGGAACGGGGTAGAAACGTACGAGTTGCTGCGTATGGCCGGAGTAAAACATCCCGATGACTGGGAAGAGCACACGGTGCATGCTGTCGGCGCCGGCTTTACGGATATAGATTCCGAAATGAGGGAGTCCCTTGCCAAAAACCAGGCCCTGTCCGATGCGCTTAAGACTGCCGAAGAAGCAAGCCGTGCCAAGACAGCCTTTTTATCCAACATGAGCCATGAGATCCGTACTCCCATGAATGCGATCATAGGGCTTAATTCACTTGCAATGCGCAATCAGGAGCTTCCTGCGGAGACCAGGGAGTATCTTAATAAGATCGGTGCCAGCGCAAGGCATCTTCTTGGACTTATCAATGATATCCTTGACATGAGCCGTATAGAATCGGGACGTATCGTGCTCAGAAAAGAAGAATTCTCCTTCCGTTCCATGCTTGAGCAGATCAATACCATGGTCATGTCCCAGTGCAGTGAGAAGGGGCTTAAGTACGAATGCAGCTTAACCGGCGGTGTCGCCGACTTCTATATCGGTGATGACATGAAGCTTAAGCAGGTGCTCATCAACATACTGAGCAATGCGATCAAGTTCACGGATGCACCCGGCAGCGTCAACCTTGACATAGAGCGTACCAATGTCTATGACGATCAGAGTACCCTTAAGTTCGTGATAAGGGATACCGGTATCGGAATGGATCCTTCCTTCATTCCCAGGATGTTCGAATCCTTTACCCAGGAGGATAACAGCCGGAACAACAAATACGGAAGTACAGGTCTTGGAATGGCCATAACCAAGAACATTGTCGACCTTATGAACGGCACCATTTCTGTGGAATCCGAAAAAGGTAAGGGTACACAGTTTACCCTTGTCATCACTCTTAAGAACTGTGAACATCCAAACATCGACAGTAACTATATTAACTTCAGGGATCTTAGGATCCTTGTTGTTGATGACGAAGAGGTAGCAGCGGAACATGCAAGGCTCGTACTCGACGAGGCAGGCATCAAATCGGATATAGCTCTTACCGGTGAAACCGCCCTTAACATGCTTGAAGTGGCCCATACGAAGCAGGAGCACTACAATCTTGTCCTTCTCGACTGGAAGATGCCCGAAATGGACGGCCTTGAAGTGGCCAAGGAGATCAGGAAGAGATACGACAATGAAACTACCGTAATAATTCTTACATCCTTCAACTGGGATGAGATCATGGATGAAGCCCTTCATGCGGGTGTTGACAGCTTCCTCTCCAAGCCGCTGTTTGCCTCAAATGTCGTTGATGAATTTGAAAGAATAGCCCGCAAGAACAACATGAGTCTTATAAAGGAAAAGAAGCGGGCAGACCTTAAGGGCAAGCGGATCCTTATCGCCGAAGATATGGAAATAAATGCGGAGATAGTGAAGGAAGTCCTTGCAATAAAGGAGATCGTAACGGAGCATGCGGCGAACGGAAAAATAGCTTTTGATATGTTCAGAAACAGTGAAGAATTCTACTATGATGCCATACTTATGGACGTGCGTATGCCGGAGATGGACGGCCTTGAAGCAACCGGAGCAATAAGGGCTCTTGAGAGAAAGGATGCTTCATTGGTTCCCATCATAGCCATGACGGCCAATGCCTTTGACGAGGATGTCCAGCGCTCACTTCAGGTCGGCATGAATGCCCACCTCTCCAAGCCCGTTGAACCCGAAAGGCTGTACAGGTCGCTTGAAGAACTCATTTGGGAGGCCGAATCCAAAAGATGAAACAGGGGGACGGTTCCCCGGTTCAAAATGGAGTGAAACAGGGGGACGGTTCCCCGGTTCATATTGGAGTCGCCTGACTATGATCAAGCTTCCCATCCTTCCACTCGATGTTATAGATGCGGCCTGACCGGGAGCGAAGGCCAATGATCCTGCCGGATTGCCATGCCCTTGGAAGTGCGGGAAGGAGCTTATCTTCCCCCTCGTGACTCTGAAGCAGCATCTCGGAAATGCCTGATACAAGTCCAAAGTTCCCGTCTATCTGAAAGGGCGGATGATTGTCAAAAAGGTTAGGAAGCATGGAATTACGAAGGAGCGCCATGATATTCTCATAGCACTTTTCTCCGTCCGAAAGCCTTGCATACATGTTGATGATCCACGCTCTGGACCATCCCGTATGTCCGCCGCCGTGGGAGAGCCTTCTTTCAATCGTGGCGCCTGCTGCCTTTAAAAGCTCATCCTTATCATCACCTGTAAAAAACTGCCTTCCGGGGTAAAGTGCAAAAAGATGGGATATATGCCTGTGTCCTATCTCCGCCTCTCCATAAGGCTT
>JBGUQP010000168.1:0-6930 GCA_045131145.1 Lachnospiraceae bacterium
GGTGCAGGATAGAGGACAGTGTGCCTGTGCTTGATTTTTACGAAATCACCTCATCCGATGATCTTATTCCCGGCTATAAAGGGATTCCCGAGCCGCGTACGGACAGGGGAGATAAGCTTAGCTTAGAAGAAATAAGAGGATGCCTGTGTATCGTCCCGCTGGTTGGATACGATAAGGCAAATAACAGGCTTGGCTATGGGAAGGGATTTTACGACAGGTTTTTTGCTTCCAATCTGTATCTTAAGAAGATAGGACTTGCTTACCGGTGCCAGGAGGAGGAAAAGCTCCCAACGGATGAACATGATATAAAACTTGATATGATAATAAATGAAATGGATTAAGCTTTAAGGAGCATATATGAGGGAATCAATCTTTGATCTTGCCCCCGGGACTGAACCCGAGAGGCAGTATTATTTTATAGAGAATGCGGCAGCGCTTATTAAAAAAAGAGAAGAAGAAGCAGGCCATCCGCTTTCTTTTCATGTAACGACCTTTGGCTGTCAGATGAATGCCAAGGATTCCGAAAAGATGGAAGGGATCCTTTTAAGGACAGGACTTAAGCCTTGTGATAATGAAAAAGAGGCTGATCTGGTTCTTTTTAATACATGCACCATAAGAGATAATGCCAATCAGAAGTTTTACGGACATTTGGGATCCCTTAACGGTAAAGACTGTAGGAAGGACAGGATCGTTGCCGTGTGCGGATGCATGATGCAGGAAGAAGAATGTGTAGAGAAACTTAAGACTTCTTACAGGTTTGTAAATATCATTTTCGGGACACACAATATCTACAAGCTTGCAGAGCTTCTGTGCAGATATCTTGAAAGTGAAGAGCCGGTCATCGATGTCTGGGATAAGCCGGGCGATATAGTTGAGGATATTCCTTCGGCAAGGAAGTACCCTTTTAAGTCCGGAGTAAATATAATGTACGGCTGCAACAATTACTGCACCTACTGTATTGTACCTTATGTCCGTGGGAATGAGAGAAGCAGGGATGCAAGGGAGATATTACGCGAATGTGAGAAGCTTGCGCATGAAGGAGTAAAGGAGGTAATGCTCCTTGGGCAGAATGTCAATTCCTACGGAAACGGTGCGGAAGGTTCAATAAGTTTCCCCAAGCTGTTAAAAGAGGTTGAAAAGGTTGAAGGGATAGAGAGGATACGTTTTATGACGTCCCATCCCAAGGATCTGTCGGATGAACTCATCGCGGTAATGAAGGAGTCAAAGAAGATATGTAAGCATATACACCTTCCCCTTCAGTCCGGAAGCAGCAGGATACTTAAAGCCATGAACAGAAGATATGATAAGGAGAGCTATCTTAAACTTGCGGACAAGATAAGAAGGGAACTTCCTGATACCTCTATAACGACCGATATTATCGTCGGTTTTCCGGGGGAAACAACGGAGGATGTTGATGATACCATAGACGTCATTAAGAAAGTAGGTTTTGAAGGAGCATTCACATTTATCTATTCCCCACGTACCGGTACACCTGCCGCGAAGATGGAAGGAAGGCAGGATGATGAATGGATAAAACATGAATTTGACAGGGTCCTTAAGGCTGTTCAGGAAGAAAGCAGGCTGCATGCCGGCAGGTTTTTGGGAAGCACTCAGGAGGTTCTTGTTGAGGACATAAATACACAGGATGATTCTCTTGTGACCGGCAGAATGGGTAATAATCTTATGGTGCATTTTCCCGGAGACAGGAGTCTTGTGGGCAGGATATTAAATATCAGGCTTACAGAATATCGAGGTTTCTATTATATGGGAGAAGCTGTTTGAAACAGCAGACGATCTTAAATATCCGGACCTTAACTTGCCTGTGGAAAGGATATTTAATAAAATATGTGTAATTACAGAGTAATCAGGATTTAGGGAGGAAATTATGAGCAAACCGATGACAATGACACAGAAGATACTGGCAGCTCACGCAGGATTGCCTTATGTAGAGGCGGGACAGCTTATCGAGGCAGATCTGGATCTTGTTCTGGGCAATGATATCACAAGCCCTGTTGCCATTACGGAAATGGGTAAGATGAGAAGGCAGTCCGTTTTTGACAAGGATAAGATAGCCCTGGTAATGGATCATTTTACACCCAACAAGGACATCAAATCCGCCGAGAACTGCAAGTGTGTTCGTGAATTCGCAATAAGACATGAGATAAGCAATTTCTATGATGTTGGTGAAATGGGAATAGAGCATGCACTTCTTCCTGAAAAAGGTCTTGCGGTAGCCGGAGATGCGATAATCGGAGCTGACTCGCATACCTGTACCTATGGGGCACTGGGTGCCTTCTCGACAGGTGTCGGAAGTACCGATATGGCAGCCGGAATGGTTACCGGCAAGGCTTGGTTCAAGGTTCCTTCGGCAATAAAGTTCAATCTTACAGGTAAACCTTCAAAATGGGTGAGCGGCAAGGATGTGATCCTCCATATCATCGGTATGATCGGTGTTGACGGAGCCCTCTATAAGTCAATGGAATTTACCGGTGAAGGTGTAGGAAACCTTACAATGGATGACCGCTTTACAATAGCCAATATGGCCATAGAAGCCGGCGGCAAGAATGGGATATTCCCTGTGGATGAGCTTACCGAAGAATATATGAAGGCTCACGGAAGCCGTCCTTATAAGATATATGAGGCGGATCCCGATGCAGTATACGATGAGGAATATACTATCGATCTGTCAGCACTTAAGCCCACAGTGGCCTTTCCTCATCTTCCCGAAAATACTCATACCGTGGATGAGATAAAGGATCCCATAAAAATAGACCAGGCAGTTATAGGCTCATGTACCAACGGACGTATAGATGACTTAAGGACTGCAGCCGATGTACTTAAGGGGAAGCATGTTAAGAAGGGGGTACGCTGCATAGTTATTCCCGCGACCCAGGCTATATATCTTCAGGCCATAGAGGAAGGCCTTGTAAGAACCTTTATAGAAGCGGGTGCAATAGTATCAACGCCCACCTGCGGGCCCTGCCTCGGAGGACATATGGGAATACTGGCTTCCGGTGAGAAATGTGTGTCAACGACCAACAGAAATTTCGTGGGACGTATGGGAGCGGTTGATTCCGAAATATATCTCGCATCGCCTGTCGTAGCCGCGGCCAGTGCGATCGAAGGATACATATGTGCGCCGAAATAAGGAAGGTAAAAAGCTGCAAACAGAAATAGACATTTAGATGAAAGAGGAGAAGATAATGAAAGCAGAAGGAAAAGCATATAAATACGGTGATAATGTTGATACGGATGTTATCATACCGGCAAGATATCTTGCTATCCAGGACAGGGAAGAGCTTGCAGCACACTGCATGGAGGATATTGACAAAAACTTTGTGAGCAAGATAAAGAAGGGTGACATCTTGGTTGCGGGCAAGAATTTCGGGTGCGGATCATCGAGGGAGCATGCCCCGCTTGTTATAAAGGTTTCGGGAATAAGCTGTGTCATAGCGGAAACCTTCGCAAGGATCTTTTACAGGAATGCCATCAATATAGGGCTTCCGATCATCGAGTGTAAGGAGGCTTCCGAAAGGATTGACGATACCGATGAGGTTGAGATCGATTTTGACAGCGGTATTATCAAGAACTTAACCAAAAACGAAGAGTATAAGGGGCAGCCGTTCCCGGAGTTTATGCAGAAGATCATTAAGGCTGAAGGACTTGTTAACTACATTAATTCAAACAACTGATATCAAAAAACACCATCGGCTGATGGTGTTTTTTTGATGCTTGAAACATGTGTTCGGATGTGATAGAATTCTCATATGTTTAAATATTTCGGCAGGAATGACTGTATACTTATTGCGGTTTTGATATTTGGAGCCTTCGCTGCAGCCTTTATATACTACATTTCGGGTAACAACGGTAGTCTTGTCAGTGTATATGTTGACGGACGGCTGACAGGTGAGTATGTCCTTTCGGAAGATAATACCATAAATATTCAGGGTTACAAGGGCGGAGTGAATACACTAATAATACAGGATGGTGCGGCATATATGAAAGAGGCTGACTGTCCGGATAAATTATGTATCCATCAGGGAAGGATAAGCAGGGATGGCATGGAACTTGTGTGCATGCCCAACAGGGTTGTCGTAAGGATATCAGGGAAGGATAAGAGTGAAATAGATGCTTTCACACAGTAAGGAAGGTCCTTCTCGAAGGGTCACATTTACAGCTCTTATGACAGCACTTGCGGCAGTGGCCGGATATCTTGAGATGCTCTTCCCGATAGATCTTTTCGGCATCCCGGGTGTTAAGCCTGGATTTGCAAATATCGTATCGGTCATTGTTCTGTATCTGTTCGGGCCGGTTTATGCATATATGGTGATGGCCGCAAGGGTTCTGCTGATCGGATTTATGTTCGGCAATATGTATTCGATAATATACGGGCTGACAGGCGGAGCGTTCTCTGTTACGGTTATGTACCTGCTAAAGAAAACAGGTGCATTCAGGATCACGGGAATAAGTGCAGCAGGAGGATCTGCCCATAATATTGGCCAGTTACTTATTGCACATTTGACGCTCGGTGAACTTAACCTTGTGTATTATATGCCGGTACTTGTTGTATTTGGAACCTTGTTCGGAAGTATCATGGGAGTGCTCTCGGGAATGGTTTACGAAAGAATAGGTAAGGGGGATAATAATGATAGGATTTTTAAGAGGGAAGCTTGAAGCCATATATGATGAGCGGATAGTGATAGATGTAAACGGTATTGGCTTTAACGTGAGCATGCCGGTAAGTCAGCTTGAGATGCTTGAACCAATGGGATCTGATGTGAAGGTTTATACTTACCTTGCGGTACGTGAGGATGCGATGCAGCTGTATGGCTTTATGACAGCCGATTCATTGGAGCTTTTCAAGCTTCTTATACAGGTAAACGGAATAGGCCCCAAGGGAGCATTGGCCCTTTTGTCGGCAATGAGTGTCGAAGATCTCCGGTTTGCAATAATGTCGGGTGATGCCAAGACCATATCAAAGGCTCCGGGGATCGGTTCCAAGACGGCACAGCGTATAATCATTGACCTTAAAGACAAGGTAAGCGTTCGCGATATGCTTAATTCTTATTCGGTAAATAATCTATCACCTGCTTCCGCCACAATGGATTCGGCTAAGGCTGAAGCAATAGAAGCACTGACGGCTCTCGGCTACAGTTCATCCGATGCGTTAAGTGCTGTAAGGGAATCAGGGGCCGGTGACAGTGATGATACCGAAACGATCATAAAGCTTGCCTTTAAGCAGCTTGCGAGGTGAGAAAGATATGGAGAAACGATCGATAGAAACGCGTCTTACGGAAGAAGATGTTAAGATAGAGGGATCACTGCGGCCGCAGTATCTTAATGATTATATAGGTCAGGAGAAGGCCAAGAACACACTGAAGATATATATTGAGGCAGCCAGGAAGAGAAATGATCCGCTGGATCATGTTCTCTTTTACGGTCCTCCCGGACTTGGGAAGACAACACTGGCATGCATAATCGCAAATGAGATGGGGGTTAACATCAAGACGACCTCGGGACCTGCAATAGAGAAACCCGGTGACATGGCGGCTATCCTTAATAACCTTAAGGAGGGCGATGTACTTTTTATTGACGAGATACACAGGCTCAACAGACAGGTTGAGGAGGTCCTCTATCCGGCAATGGAGGATTATGCTATAGACATAATGATCGGCAAGGGCGCCGGGGCCAAGTCAATAAGGATAGATCTTCCGAGGTTCACACTGGTTGGAGCTACAACAAGGGCAGGACTTCTGACGGCACCCCTGCGTGACAGGTTCGGCGTCATACACAGGCTTGAATTTTATACAAATGAAGAGCTGAAGACTATAATCAGACATTCAGCAAGGATACTTAACGTTAAGGTGGATGAAGAAGGAGCTATGGAGATGGCAAGAAGGAGCAGGGGAACTCCGAGGCTTGCTAACCGCCTTCTTAAGAGGGTGCGTGATTTCGCCCAGGTAAGGTTTGACGGGGAGATAACCGCAGACGTATCAAGACAGGCCCTCGATCTTATGGACGTTGACAGGATGGGACTTGATCATGTTGACAGGAATTATATCATGACAATGATAAACAAGTTCGACGGAGGACCGGTAGGGCTTGATACAATTGCAGCAGCGATAGGAGAGGATTCGGGGACCATAGAGGATGTGTATGAGCCCTATCTTATCATGAACGGCTTTATTAACAGAACGCCCAGGGGAAGGGTGGCGGCAAAGGCCGCATATGATCATTTCGGAATTCCTTATGATAAGACAGAAGACAGCTGAAATGTTACATAAATATTAAATTGCAATTTTTTTTAAAAATGCGAATTTTTCTGATGACAAGATAAAAATATTTGCTATAATTATATGTGGGTATTTTTATTTGTCACATAAGAAAGGGGACGAGTATATGAAAGGGAAACAATTAATAGGGGTAGGCGCAGTGTGTCTGGCTGCGGCTTTAACGTTTGTTATACCCACAACCGTCAGGGCTGATGCTTTACCCTGTACGGTAACTTATCTTAATCAGGCAAAGGCAATGCAGGCTGCGGCCACAGCAGAGCTTAATTCAGCCAAGGCTGTACTGGCTGAGAAGCAGGCTAAGCTCAATTCATTCACATCAGCAGGTATCAATTCCGGAACCGATTACCTTAATGCGGTAAGTGAACTTCAGGCAGCACAGGGGCAGGTTGAGATCAAGCTCAGCAGGCTTAATGATGCCAACAGTTTCGTGAAGGATTGTGAGAGCAAGTACGCAGTTGAGGACAGTGCAGACAAGTCTTATAAAGCACTTCAGGATGTAAATGCCCTTCAGGCTGCCAAGCTGGCATATGATAATGCTCAGGCAATTGCAAATGCAGCATTGACTGCAGTCAACAATACCAAAGCTGCAATAGCGGGTTATCAGGAACAGCTTGCCAAGAGTCCTGCCGTACAGGCT
>JBGUQP010000169.1:0-2588 GCA_045131145.1 Lachnospiraceae bacterium
TTATGTCGGGGAAGAATACGGGCTTATCGGAATTAAAGTAAGTCATAAAGGCCATGGAAAGTACATCATCCGAACCGACACCAACGAATACATTGTCAAAACCAAGGCCCCCGCTGTCCTTATCATCGGCAAAATAAAGGTCATTATATACCGACACTATGGCATTAACAAGCTTCGTTGCATCCATATCGGGATACTTGCGAAGCTTCGAGGAGGAACCGTCAAGTTCATCCTGTGCAAGATCATATATCCTCGTTGCAACCATGGGGGAGGGTGCATAGGGGAATTCGTTTGTATTAAGCTTTATTACTTTACCCTGCGGCTGCTCGCCCGCCGTATAGGGTGTGACTCTTCTTATGTTATCTTCCCAGGACATATGAAGGTTCCTTTCTCTGATTATAGACCATAATCTCCTGCAAGTTCAGCGAACTTAGGCAGTGAATTGACTATCGTCTCATAAGCCACGCAGTAAGCTATCCTGACATAACCCGGACATCCGAAGGAAGAGCCCGGAACCACAAGGATATGATACTTCTTGGCCGCAGCAACAAATTCCTTGTCATCTTCCGTGGGAGTCTTCATAAAAAGATAAAAGGCTCCTTCGGGTTTCCGGCAGGAAAATCCTGCTTTTTTAAGTCCCTCGTACAGGGTGATCCTGTTTCTGTCATAATAGGAAATATCCGTTCTCTCATTTATGCACTTCATGATGACCCTTTGCTGCAGTGAAGGGGCATTGACATATCCCAGTATTCTTGTTGCAACACCCGCTGCGGCAAAAACGTCATCATAGTCATCTATTTCCGAGGGGATGACCAGATATCCGATACGCTCACCCGGAAGTGACAGCGATTTGGAATAGGAATAACCCACTATCGTATTCCTGTAGTATTTCGTTATATACGGAACCTCGATGTCGCCGTAAACAAGCTCCCTGTAGGGTTCGTCGGAAACGATATAGATCGAAGTCCCGAATTCCTTCTGTTTTGCTTCCAGGATTCCGGCCATTTCCCTGATCGTAGCTTCCGAATAGACCACACCTGTTGGATTATTGGGGGAATTGACGATAACGCACTTGGTTTTAGCCGTTATCTTCTCTTTAAACTCATCAAGGTTTGGCTGAAAGGTGTCCGTATCCGGTGATATCTCAACCAATATTCCGTCATAATTGGACACATAGTTCTTATATTCACCGAAATATGGGGCAAATGTAATGACCTCATCACCGGGATCAAGAAGAGTCTTGAAGGTTACATTAAGACCCGAAGCCGCACCCACTGTCATGATTATATTGTTTTCATTAAAGGATGTGCCGAAACGTTTATTGAGCGATCCTGCGATCACAGACCTTACATCCTCGAATCCGACATTGCTCATATAGCCGTGCAGTTTAAGGGGATCTTCATTCTTCGCAATATCGATTATTGCTTCCCTTACCGCATCGGGTGCGGGAACGTTGGGATTGCCAAGAGAAAAATCGTAAACATTCTCAGCTCCGAATTCCCCTGCCATCTTCTTTCCTTCTTCAAACATAGCCCTTATTACCGAACTTCCCTTAACAAGGGCAGCCATTTTCCCTGATATCATTTTTATACCTGCCTTATATTTCTTTATTATTCTTTATCTTATGTTCAAAACACACATCTGTATCTGTACGCACTGACGTGTTTTACCGGTTTAGGTGTCCGTCGCCGTAATCATAAACCTGCGATGCAAAGCGACTGTGCCAGAGCATCTTAAGGCCTTCAATGGGAGTCCCGATAAGGGCTATATGTTTACCCTCCTCATAGGACCTGGCCTTGTATGAAATGGGAAGTTCGACCGGTACATAACCCTTTCTTATAAAACGTATTACCAGTTCCCAGTCAAGGCCGAAATTACCGCCCACGAAATTAACTCCGTACATACAGTCCCTGTGAAAAATCTTATACATGGTAAATGGATCCTGGAGCCTGCAGCCACAGGCCGTATTAAGCAGCCAGGTAAGAAGCGTCTGTCCGAGATTTAAATATTCGGCAAGCCAGGCCCTGCTGCCGGAAAACTTACGCATATGCCAGTCATCCTTATTGTATCTCGATCCCAGAACAAAAAGGGTTTCATCATTGATCAGAGGTTCAAGCAGCTTGTCATAATCCTCGACATCATATTCAAGGTCACCGTCCTGGATCGCAATATAATTACCGTGTGCATGTCTGATCCCGTTGAGCACTCCGTTACCCTTGCCGCCCGGCTTATCCTCAAGCACAAGAACAACATCCTCCCTGTCCTTATACTGCATGGCGATCTCTCTTGTTCTGTCCCTGCTGTTGCTCTCAACGATAACGAATTCAACCGGCATGGTCCACTTACGGTTAAGAAGCTTGTCAAGAAGAAGGCCTGCTGTTGCCTCCTCATTATACAGAGGCACAATGACCGACAGGAGTTTATCCTTTCGCTCATCCTTAATGCAGCTTATCGTGTATTGACCGTTCTTACCTGTACCCGCAACCTGGGCAATATTAATAAATCCGGCCCTGATAAGCATGATCCCTTCCTTCTGGAAGTTTATCTTCTTACCCCTTCTTATGATCTCAAGGCGCCCTCCGATATCA
>JBGUQP010000170.1:0-2437 GCA_045131145.1 Lachnospiraceae bacterium
AGAACGCCGGAATACAGCAGGGAGATACAGTACCTTACCGACCAGCTGGGGCTTGCAATGATAATAAATCCGGAATTCGAGGTTGCCAAGGAAATATCCCGTATCCTCTGCATGCCCTCTGCCCTTGAAGTCAGCTCATTTGCCCATGGGCAGGCTGAGCTTATCAAGTTCAAGATCAATGAGGAAAGCAAGCTTAACGGAATACGTATCTGCGATCTTCCTACAATTATCAATACCAAGATCCTTGTCTGTGCCATAGAACGTGATGACAAAGTGTTCATTCCTTCGGGTAATGACAGAATATTGAGTGATGATATAATCTCTTTCGTTTCCCCGAGAAGAAGTGTTAAGGATTTCTTCTCCCAGATAGGAGTAAGGAGCAATAAGGTCAAGGATGTCATGATAATAGGCGGGGGTAAAGCAGCTTATTATCTTTCAAACAGCCTTCTGAACATGGGTATGTCAGTCAAGATAATAGAATCTGACAAAAAGCGATGCGAAGAATTGAGCATCCTTCTTCCCAAGGCCATCATAATAAACGGCGACGGTACCAGTGAGGAATTACTCCATGAAGAGGGTATAGAAACAGCCAGTGCCTTTATTCCGCTTACCGGGATAGACGAAGAGAATATTATCCTTACCCTTTATGCCAAGCAGGTAAGCAAGGCAAAGGCAATAACCAAAATAAACCGTATCAATTTCCGCGGTGTTATCAGTAAGCTGGATCTTGGAAGCACAGTCTATCCAAGGTATATTACCTCTGAAGCGATAATCGCCTATGTAAGAGCCAAGAAGGCTTCCATTAATTCGAATATAGAAACTTTGTATCACATGTATGATCACAGGGTTGAAGCCATCGAGTTTATGATAGACAAGGAATCACAGGTAACCGGAATCACACTTGCAGATCTCTCTCTTAAGAATAATCTTATCATCGCCCTTATAAACAGGGCAGGGAAGATATTCATGCCCAGCGGGTCTGACTGCCTGATGGTAGGTGATTCGGTAATGATCGTTACAACTCATACCGGCTTTAACAGTATAGTCGATATACTTAAATAGATCTGTACGGAGTATTATAATGAATAGTTCGATAGTTCGGTATACCTTAGGGCAGGTACTTAAAATAGAAGCTGCACTCCTGCTCCTTCCCTGTATCATTTCTCTTATATACAGGGAACAGTTTGGAATTTATTATCTGATAGTAGCTGTGATATGCGGGCTTTTAGGTTTTGGGATGTCTTTAAGGAAACCCGAATCATATGTGTTTTATCTTAAGGAAGGCTGTATAATCACATCTTTAAGCTGGATCTTCCTGAGCTTTTTCGGATGTCTTCCTTTTTATCTTACAGGTGAGATCCCATCCTTAACTGACGCTCTTTTTGAAACTGTATCCGGTTTTACCACTACCGGAGCCTCCATTCTTTCTGAGGTTGAGTATTTAAGCAGATGCTCCACCTTCTGGAGATGTTTCACCCACTGGATCGGTGGTATGGGTGTGCTTGTATTCCTCCTTGCCATTATCCCCATAGGAGGCGGATCCCAGATAAACATAATGAAGGCAGAGAGCCCCGGCCCTTCAGTCGGTAAGCTGGTTCCTCAGATACGTTCAACCGCAAGGATACTTTATATAATTTATTTTGCTCTGACCATCATTGAAGTTATCTTCTTAATGTTTGGCGGTCTGCCTCTGTTTGATGCCATATGTACATCAACCGCAACAGCAGGTACCGGAGGCTTTGGTATCAAGAACGACAGTTTTACAAGCTATTCCCCCTACCTTCAGTGGGTCGTTACGGTTTTCATGATTCTTTTCGGAGTCAACTTCAACGCTTATTATCTTATACTTTTTAAGCAGTTTAAAAAAGCGGTTACCATGGAGGAAGTTCTTCATTATTTTGCTATTATCTTAATCGCTATAGCAATTATCTTTACACGGATCATGCGTACATTTGCTAATCCTTTCGATGCTCTGAGGGCTTCCGCTTTCCAGGTTGCATCTATCATAACCACAACCGGATTTTCTTCTGTTGACTTTGATAAATGGCCTGCAGTCTGCCAGACGGTCCTTGTATTTCTAATGTTCATCGGAGCATGTGCAGGTTCTACCGGCGGCGGTATCAAGGTATCCAGGCTTATTATATTAAGAAAGACCATTATCAAGGAAATGATCTCCTATGTTCATCCCAAGAGCATCAAGAAGATCAAGATGGACGACAAGGCTATAGAACATGAAGTAGTACGTGCGACAAACGTTTTCTTTGTTTCATTTGTTATCATTTTCTCACTATCTGTTCTTTTGGTTTCAATAGACGGTAATGACCTTATTACCAATTTCACCGCCGTAGCAGCGACTATAAATAATATCGGGCCCGGACTTTCCATGGTCGGACCCACTCAGAATTTCTCTCACTTTTCTGTTTTCTCTAAGTTTATT
>JBGUQP010000171.1:0-3406 GCA_045131145.1 Lachnospiraceae bacterium
CTGCATACAGGAATACACTCCTGTATATACCCGAGAACCTGTAGAAATCCTGATCCTCACACCAGCTCCCGGAAGTAAACTTAAACACACGTACCGCAAGCCTGTTATCTCCGTCCGTAATTGCATCCGTTAAATCAAAGTCAGCCGGGTCGAAGGAATTCTCGCTGTAACCTATATAGGTCCCGTTAAGCCAGAGAGCGAATCCGGATTCAACGCCCTGGAAGGATATCCGGATCCTCTTGCCCTTCATCCTCTCAGGGATCCTGAATACGGTCACATAGTCGGCCGTGGGATTAAAGAGCGTCGGAACCTGTCCCGGAACTATATCCTCATGTCCGTCCCAGGGATAGGCGGTGTTGGAGTACTGGGGCTTATCGTAGCCCTCCATCTGTATGTGGGCAGGAACCCTTATATCATCCCAGGCGCTCACATCCTTATCTTCCTTATAGAAATCCGAAGGAGCAATGGAAGGATTTACGGAATAATTAAACTTCCATACCCCGTCAAGGCTCATCCTGAGCGAAGTGTCTTCGCTTACCAGTTCGCCAAAGGAAGCGTAGGTTATGTGGCTGCTGTGGGCCTTTAAGCGATTCTGCTCAAAAATCCGGGGATCGCTTATTATGTTTTGATCGAACTCTTTTTCCATATTTGTCACCTGTATTTTATTTAAGTTTTAGTCCTGATGTTATCGGATAACCTGTTAATGTCCTACTTCACCGCACCCGTGATACCTTCGGCGAACTGCTTCTGAAGTACGAAGAAAATAACAAGCGTAGGCAGTGTAGAGAAGAAAACGCCCATCATCAGCATTCCGTAATCAACTTTGTAGCCGTTGGCCATATTGGCTATAAGGATTGGCATGGTCTGGGCCTTGTTATCGGTAAGGACAACGCGGGGCCACAGGTATGAATTCCATGCATTCATAAAGGTTATGACCGCTGCTGCCGCGTAGGTGGCCTTCATTACAGGCATGAACATCCTGAAGAAGATGCCAAGCTCCGACAGGCCGTCTATCCTGGCAGCCTCCATGATATCCGTCGGAAAGTTCCTTGAGTTCTGCCTGAACATCATGATCATAAAAGGAGTTGAGATCGCAGGAAGCACGAAGCCCCATACGGAATTGAGCATCTTGAATTTACTCATCATCCTGAAGAGGGGTACCATGGTCGCAACACCCGGTATCATCATGCCTAGAAGGAGGATGCCAAAGAGCAGATCCTTACCCTTGTCATGATAAAGTTCGAAACCGTAACCTGCCAGGGAACATACCAGAAGACAGAGGATGGTCTGGACGAGGGCGTACTTGAACGAGTTGCCCATCGACTTCCACAGGTTGGATCCTGCAAGAAGATTGCTGAAGTTTTTAGCCGCCTCGGTACCGAAGAATATCTTACCTTTTGCAACATCGACCGTATTGTTGGTGGCCGCGGTGATCATCCAGTAGATCGGAAATACCGAGAAGAAGGATACGATCACCAGTACAATGTATGAAGGAATGAGCCTTCTCTGTATCATGTTTCCCTTTATCTTAGTATTATTCTCAGTCACGTGTATCACCTACTTTCAGGTTGATGAAGGCCAGTATGGCAACCATTATAAAGACAACAAACGACATGGCCGAAGCATAGCCGAAGTTCGCAACACCGGTTCCGAACGCATTGTTGTAAATGTGATGGGACATTGTGATCGTGGTTCCCGCCGGGCCGCCGTTTGTTAAGTTGACCGACTCATCGAAGAGCTGGAGCGTACCGTTTATGGACATAATGAAGGTCATGATTATGACCGGACGAAGGAGGGGAACGGTAACATACCAGAAGGTCTTCCACCCGTTCGCACCGTCGATCTTGGCCGCCTCATAGACCGAGTATTCAATATTCTGCAGACCGGCAAGATAGAATACCATGTTGTATCCGGTCCATCTCCATAAAAGGCCCAGGATGATGATAAACCTCGCGGTACTCGTGGTCCCGAGCCAGTTTATGTTGGCATCTATAAGATGCATCTTCATAAGGAGTGAATTGATAAGTCCCTGGGTAGCAAAAAGGGATTTAAATATCAGTGAATATGATACAAGGGATATGGAACAGGGCAGGAAAACACAAGTCCTGAAAAATCCCCTGAATTTAAGGTCCTTGTTGTTAAGGATTTGGGCCAGGAATATTGCCACGATAAGCATTATGGGCACCTGGATCATGAGATAGAGGAATGTATTTGTCAGGGATGTCTTGAATATCTTGTCCTTGACCATCCTCGTATAGTTAAAAGTGAGCGGAGAGCACCATTTCATGCTGGCGGCAGATCCTGTTTTGAATGAAGTTGTAAACGCGGATACCATAGGCCAGAAGCTGAAGACAAAGATCATCACGGTTGCGATGATAAGGAAGAGCCAGCCGGCGATCTTCTGCTTCCCTGCTACGGATATCGATCTTTTCTTTTCCACGTGTGTACCCCCTTTCCGTACCTGTTCTTTTGACAAACGGGGATCACGTTGCCGGATCCCCGTTTATCTTGTGTAACCTGTATAACTATTCAGAACAGCACATATATTTTAAAATATGGAATGCCAAGCTTGCTTGAGCAGGACATGTTTTACAAATATATGTATTGGATGAATCCAAAACAGCGAAAAATACGAAGTATTTTGAGCCTGTTCTGAATAGTTTTTATTGCCTAATTCTGGCTGCCTGCGATCTCGAATTCGATCTGCTCCTGGATACCGTCGATCTCAGCATCAATGTCGGCTCCGTTTACAACGTTTGTGATAGCGTTTCCTACAAGAGTCCTTAAGTTGTAATGGAAGTCACTCTGCTGGATAACCGGTACGTGTGAACCCATCTCAACGATGTCAGCATATATTGCCTGGCCGTCGAAGAAGTCAACGCCTTCCTGATAAACGCTTAATTTACCTGCGCTGATGCATGTGGTAATAACGCCGCCGTCCTTAAGTGCCGCATCATAGGTCTCCATTGAGCCTTCGCCGCCGCCGAATGTATAAGCGAGGAATGCGCCTGCAAGCTCGGGCTTCTGGCAGTTAGCCGTTACATAGAGAGAAGAACCGCCGTTAGCTGCGTAACCTTCCTTGCCGCCGTCAAGCGTAGGGATGGTCGTAAGTGCCCACTTGCCTGAGTTGGCCTCAACCTGCTCGATCGTGGGGATGATCCAGTTACCGTTCATAACGCCTGCCACCTGGTCGCCCATGATGGTCTGGTCGGTGTACTCGCTCCAGTCGTTTGCAAGGATGATGGTCTCGTCCTTAACGCCCTGTACGACTACTTCGAATACCTTCTTGAAGGTCTCGTTACCCTTGATATCGGGTGTTGTGTTGTCCTTCCACTGTGACTTGCCTTCAGCCTGAAGCATCATGTAAGGAAGGTCATCTCCCGAATGGTCCATTGACAGAAGGGCC
>JBGUQP010000172.1:0-4521 GCA_045131145.1 Lachnospiraceae bacterium
GACGGAGACGGCAGCACATTGAACGAACGTCGCTTGGTTCCATATCGCTGTTTATATAATTCGAGAAATAAGGTGTACCGTACTTGGCGGTCATCTCAAAGAGAAGCCTGTTGTTCTCGGTATCCGACCAGTCAAAGTCCCTTGTGATCGAATAAGTGGGGATAGGATACTGGAACCCGCGTCCGTTCGCATCTCCCTCTATCATGATCTCGATGAATGCCTTGTTGACCATGTCCATCTCGGCCTTGCAGTCCTTATACTTGAAATCCATCTCCTTACCGCCTACGAGGGCAGGGAGTTCCGCAAGATCGTTGGGCACTGTCCAGTCCAGGGTTATATTGGAAAAAGGAGCCTGGGTTCCCCAGCGGCTGGGTGTGTTGACACCGTAGACAAAAGCCTCGATGCACTTCTTAACCTCCCTGTAGGAAAGGTTGTCTACCTTAACAAAGGGAGCAAGATATGTATCAAATGAAGAGAATGCCTGGGCTCCTGCCCACTCATTCTGCATTATTCCAAGGAAATTGACCATCTGGTTGCACAGAACCGAAAGATGGGAAGCAGGTGCGGAAGTGATCTTGCCGTTGATACCGCCAAGGCCCTCCTGTATAAGCTGCTTGAGTGACCAGCCCGCGCAGTAACCCGTGAGCATGGACAGGTCATGGATATGGATGTCCGCATTGCGGTGGGCATCGGCTATCTCCTGGTCATATATCTCGGACAGCCAGTAGTTGGCAGTTACCGCACCCGAATTACTTAATATAAGCCCGCCTACGGAATAGGTAACGGTCGAGTTCTCCTTAACCCTCCAGTCCTCAACCTTCACGTAGCTGTTGACAACATCCTTGTAATCGAGGATGGTAGACTTCATGTTCCTCATCTTCTCACGCTGCTTGCGATATAAGATGTAGGCCTTGGCAACCTCGGTATAGCCGGCCTGCTCAAGGACTGTCTCTACAGAGTCCTGAACATCCTCGATACTTACCCTGTCGCCTTCCATCTTCTTCTGGAAATCGGAAGTGACACGAAGCGAGAGCAGATCGATCATATCATTATTGTACTGCTTCTCACAGGCATCAAATGCCTTCATGATCGCACCGCTTATCTTGCTTATATTAAAGTCCGCGATCTCTCCATCCCTCTTTACAACACTTAACATCCCTTAAACTCCTCCCCCTTATTCTGCGTTTTCATTATTTTATTACACTCCGTTGTATTTTAAGATTCTTCGCTGCGCTCAGAATGACAATCCGATACATATCCCAGGATTGATGAATGGTGATAAAAAATCCGCGGCTTAGTCCGAAACAGTCAAAACCGCGACTGAAATCAGTATAGCATCGGGGTATTTAAAAGTCAACGTCAAAACACAAGATATTATGTGGCTTTTTTGATACAAACACTATATATTGTGGTTCTTATGTTAACCGCTTTATGCACTTTTTTTAAGTCAAAAAATCCCCCCATCCACCATAACAGTGGGGGAGGGAGTCAATTTTTTTTGGTCAAATATATATTGACTACTCGAGTCATTTGTACATATTTTACAAAAATGAAACATGGGGACGGTTCCTCGGTTCATTTTTCTAGAAACTACGAATCAGTTAATTGTCTGAAAAAATGAACCGAGGAACCGTCCCCCTGTTTCATTTTATCTAGTGCTTAAGAAAATGTATTCTCTCCGGGCTTCTTCATCATCCGGATACTTTTCGATATATTCCTTCATGAGCACGGCAGCCTTTTTGAAGTCGAGTAGGTATTCATAGGTTACCGCCTCATTGAACATAAGGCTCTGGTTATATGACGGATCGTTTAAGGCCATGCCGTTCTCGAATGCCGTCAGGGCCTTCATGTATTCCTCCTGCTTAAGGTACATAAGGCCTTCCTCATTATAAATGCAGGCCGAATCCGGATCCTTCTCAAGGTATTCCCTGTAAAGGGTCGCGGCATAATTCATATCACCCAGGGCTTCGTAGGACCTTCCCAGATAGAGGATGAGCTTATCGGATTCGTCGCTCTTCCTCGCGGCCTCAAGCGACTGCCTGGCCTCATCATATTTTCCGAGGTAATAGGAAAAGAGGCCGGACTGGTAGTCAGTCATCTTGCCGTTCTTCTGAAGAGCCATGTTTATGTAATTCTCACCATCCTGCTTGTCACCCGCATCGTCAAGGGCCTCATAAATACTAATATAAAGGTCGTAGTCGGATGACTTTAACTCAACCGCCCTGTCAAAATCAGCAAGGGCAGATGTCTTATCGTTCTTAAGGAGCTCTATACGGCCGCGCAGATAATGCGCCTCGGCCTGCTTATCGTCAAGTCCCAGAATAGCATTATAGGTGTCAAGGGCCGCATCCAGGTCACCGCTCTTAAACTGGGCCAGGGCCATATAATAGTTGATGTCGTAATCAAGCTTACCGACTAGTCCGTTGCTGCCCTTTAAGGAATTCATAAAATCATCCACAGCCTTATCATACTCACCGAGACCCATGTGGGCTATCCCAAGCCCCCTGTAGGTAAGGCGCTTGTCTTCATTCTCCGCAAGAGCCCTGTTTAAGCAGTTCAGAGCTTCATTGTAATCCTGCGCTTCGATTGCATCCATGCCAAGGTTAAGGTTGGAGGCGGATCCTCCCCTTAAATTGCATCCCGTAAGCAGGGCCGATATACTTATCCCCAGTATTGTAAGCTTAAAAAGGTGTTTCTTCATTAAATATATACCTCGCACTTTGAAAGTATATCAATCTTAAAGCGGTAGCGCAAGTGGTACACGCGTCTCATCATTTATCAATTATTCATCGCCGCACCTTTTATTTTGCCGGATGATGGGTTATAATCTCTTGCATGGACTTAAGTATTACAGAAAAAATCACACAAAGATCCGGGCTTCTCTCAGGTTCCACCCTGAAGATCTTAGCCTGCATCAGCATGTTCATCGATCACGCGACCCTGATACTGTGGCACAGGTACAAGGACTATTTAAGCTCACTTGATTACAGCAGCATTATGCACTGGCAGAAGCTCTACCGTCTGGGACGCAATATAGGGCGCATGGCCTTTCCCATCTTCTGTTTCCTGCTTGTAGAGGGATTTTTCCATACAAGCAACAAGCTGAAGTATCTGCTGCGCCTTATCGTCATGTGCCTGTTATCGGAGCACGCCTTCAACCTGCTGGCCGCAAGCAGGCATCTGGATCCCGGCCATCAGAATGTCTTTATGACGCTTGCCATATCATTGCTTACCATAACAGCCATCGAACAGATAAAGATACACTTCTCGGGTAAGCCCGACATTATATCCGCTCTTACCCTTGTCGCGGCATCTCTCGGGTGCCTGGCAGCCTATCTGCTTAAGACCGATTACGATTACCGGGGCGTTCTGGCAATCGTTATAATCTATATGCTGCACAGCAGCAAGATCCTTACCTGCCTCGGAACAGCCCTTGCCTTTACATGGGAGCCCTGGGCACTGACTGCCGTTGTCCCGCTGTTCCTTTACAACGGAAAACGCGGGCTTAAGCGCAAGTACATCTTCTACGCCTTCTACCCGCTGCATATCTATCTTATATATTTTGTGGTCTATCATCTCCTGCCCATGCCGTAAGGAATCCACCGCTTCGCGGTCCCCCTTATGATCTATTCGGTAGCAAGTACTCCGTACTTGCTTTGAATACGCTCGCCGCTAAGGCATCATAAGGAATCCACCGCTTCGCGGTCCCCCTTATGATCTATTACAAAATCAGTTCATCAAAGAAGGAGCCTGCGCCATCTCCAGATCCGCCCCTTACCGACTCGATAAGAAATGCCTTCATCCTTGCGTGGCGGTCACCCATCTTAAGAAGGACATCCTCAAGGTTGGATGCCGATATGACACCCTCTTCCATCATAAGCCTGTAATAGTCACGGTCATCGCCAAAATCACGCAGCAGCACACGTATCGCGGCATCTGAATTACTTCCCACCGTATGATCCAGAAGATAGTCCGCCAGTATATGCCGGTTCCCCGCACTAAGACATACATCATTACGAAGGCGGAGCATACACAGGTAAGCCTTCTTCTCCCTGTTATATTCAAGATACTGATCGTAATCGAAGTGAAGGTCTTCCTCTCCGCACAGAACATACAGATGGTAGCCCTCGTCATCCTTAAGGCTTAGGATGTGCATAAGCTTTGTATCCCACTTCCCATACCATTCTTCAGAACCTGCATGTTTTGTATCAAGCAGATATTCCGCATCCATATATATAGGAGCCGCCGCCAGAAGCTTAGCTACCGCTTCCTTCTCACGGCTGTTTTCATCATGTTTAAGGTCAGGGACGCCTCCCGGATCAATATCATACAGGGAGATATCGCCAAGCTTCCTGTCGTTTTTAAATATTCCCTTACCGAGCTTAAGTGACTTTGCCGGAAGCGCAAGAGTTTTAAGGTTGTCGCAGAAGGCAAAGGCCCACTCACCTATCTCATCCACACACTCAGGCAGGGTCACCTCCCTTAAGCCCTTGCAGCCAAGAAAGGCCTTCTTGCCGATAA
>JBGUQP010000173.1:0-6272 GCA_045131145.1 Lachnospiraceae bacterium
TTTCTGAAACGTCATGGTTACAGAGTTCTTATCCTAGAAAAGGATCTTGTTTTTTACAAGATTGATGATGAAAAAAAAATAATAACAATATATGCCGTTTTTGATCATCGTCAGGATTATGTTAGTATACTTCGTGGATTGTAAACATATCGCGGGCAATCAGTTAGGAGAAACTCTGATCTGAACGGCTTTCGTCTGCGACTAAAAGGTTAGCTTTCAGCGGATCGAGTCCTCTTGCCACGCACTCCACGGAAGCATAGAAGCTCTTCATATGCTGTACACTTGACGTAAACAGCATATATTTTTATAATTTTAAGCTGTCCATATGCTGACCGTAATTCCACAATACCGAATGGATTTGCGACAGCGCACAATAAAAGCGGGGGAACGGAAGTGGGAAGATCCTGTAATAACGTAAAGAATAGGAGCGCGGCAGGCCTGTTGTCGGCAATTATGTTTTTTGCCGTGTTGCTTTCTGCATTTTATATCGCATCCAATGCAGATCATTATCGTGTGCATCATGACTGCCGGGATCATGACTGCCCTGTCTGTATCTGTCTTCAGCAGTGCGATAGCATGCTTCGGGGCTTTGACAGAGGTGTATCGGACAGTGCGGCTTTATGCATACCCCTGTTTTTAATACTTATATCCATTTCATTACCTGCATATTCTTATACAGAGAATACGCTTGTTTCCAACAAAGTACGCCTGAATAATTGAATACTCCTTCGTTAAGGGTAAACTGTGCCTCAGGGGATAGTCTGCCCATTTTTGCTGCGAAAAACATATCGGTTTAGCGGAGGTTTATCATGAAAAAATATCTTATTATCACTATTTCCGCCATTATTATGGCAGGTTTTCTTACTGCGTGTGCATCAGGTGCTTCGGCTTCTGCGCCGGGTGCTGCAAACGGAGGAGACAGATTACAGATAGTTACGACTATTTTCCCTGAATATGACTGGGTTATGAATATACTTGGAAGCAATCCGGCAGGTGCCGAAGTTACCATGCTGCTTGATAACGGTGTTGATCTTCACAGTTACCAGCCCACGGCCGATGACATCTTAAAGATTTCGACCTGTGACATGTTCATATACGTGGGCGGCGAGTCCGATGAGTGGGTAGAGGATGCGCTTAAGGAAGCCGTTAATAAGGATATGGCTGTCATCAACCTTCTTGATGTTCTGGGCGACTCTGTCAAGGAGGAGGAAGTGGTTGAAGGAATGCAGGAAGAAGATGAGCACGACCATGATGACGGAGATGAAGAAGAGCATGAAGATGGGGAGCATGAAGAAGAGCATGAAGACGGGGATGCGGAAGAACATGAGCATGAACACGAGCATGAAGAAGGCGAAGTGGAATATGACGAACATGTATGGCTGTCTCTGCGTAATGCAGCCACACTCACCGGGTATATATCAAAGGAACTTCAGCATATAGATGAAAAGAATGCAGACATCTATGAGAAAAATGCAGAGGATTACATTGCTAAGCTTAATGCTCTTGATAAGCAGTATGCGGATGCCGTATCTGCCGCTTCGGTTAAAACCCTGCTGTTCGGGGACAGGTTCCCCTTCAGATATCTTACGGATGATTACGGTTTGTCTTATTACGCTGCATTTGTGGGCTGTTCTGCCGAAACTGAGGCAAGCTTTGAGACGATCACATTTCTGGCGGAAAAGGAAGATGAGCTGTCATTGCATGCGGTTATGACTATAGAAGGTAAGGATAAAAAGATCGCGGAAACGATCGTGCAGAATACGGAGGGCAAGGACCAGCAGATACTGACCATGGATTCCATGCAGTCCACTACATCAAAGGATGTTGAAAACGGTGTAAGCTATCTTTCGGTTATGGAGAATAACCTTTCGGTTCTTAAGGAAGCTCTAAAATAAAGTACGTTGGAAAGGAGCAGTAAGTCTATGATCGATAAATTATCCGTGTATATTCAATATCCCTTTGTCAGATATGCGATGATAGTAGGGATCCTTATAGCGTTATGTTCGTCGCTTCTCGGAGTCACACTTGTCCTTAAGAGGTTTTCCTTTATCGGAGACGGGTTATCGCATGTGGCCTTCGGAGCAATGTCGGTTGCCACGGTCATGCAATTTACAAATGAAATGATGCTGGTACTCCCTGTAACGGTCATATGCGCTATATTACTCCTGCGTTCCGGGGAAAATGCGAAGATCAAGGGTGATGCTGCTATCGCAATGATCTCGGTAAGTACCCTGGCTTTCGGATACCTTATCATGAATATCTTTTCATCATCATCAAATCTTTCTGGAGACGTGTGCTCGACCCTGTTCGGGTCTACCTCGATCCTTACACTGACACCTCTGCAGGTGTGGGTGTGTACGATCCTGTCCATAGCTGTCGTGTTCATATTTATCCTTTTTTACAATAAGATATTTGCCGTGACTTTTGATGAGGGATTTTCGAAGGCAACGGGAACAAATGTGGAATTCTATAAACTTATGATAGCGGTGATCATCGCGGTCATAATCGTGCTGGCGATGAACCTTGTGGGATCATTGCTCATATCAGCACTTGTTATTTTCCCGGCACTGTCTGCCATGAGATTATTTGACAGCTTTAAGGCGGTAACGATATGCTCCGCTATCCTGTCGGTAATCTGTGCTTTTAGCGGGATAGTGATATCAATTCTTGCCGGAACACCGGTTGGTTCGACTATAGTCGGAGCGGATGCAGCCGTGTTTGTTATCTGTTATTTTGCCGGAACTGTTTTGGGAGGTATTAGGAGATGAAAACCAAGAAGATAATAAGCATCTTACTTACTGCAATTGCCGTCGTTATTATAACAAGCTGCGGAAAGAACGGAAATACAGCCGGCAGAGATATGAATGCGCAGACAAATGTACAAAGTGTGCTCGAGCAGGGTATGGCGGCTCAGGATAATGCAGATGAACCGGATAATGCAGTAATAACGGATGATGAGATCACTGATGAACAGAACGATACAAACAATGAAGCCGCCGGTGAGCAGACAGATATGAACGATGATGCTGCCGGTGAGCTAAGCGATACGGAGAATGAAAACACCGGCATGCAGGCCGGCACGGACGGGGTAGATGTTGACCTGACTGTGCTCTCAAGCACCATGGTATACTCCGAGGTCTACGACATGATGTATTATCCTGAGAACTATATAGGTAAATCCGTAAAAATGAAGGGAATGTATGCAGGATACCATGATGAGAGCACCGACAAATACTATCATGCCTGTATCATACAGGATGCTACCGCATGCTGTGCACAGGGTATAGAGTTTGAACCGATTGACGACTATAAGTATCCCGATGATTATCCCGCCGAGGGACAGGAAGTGTGTGTAACAGGTGTTTTCGATACATATGAAGAGGGTGAAAATACATACTGTACGCTAAAGGATGCCCGGTTAGACTGACCTCTTTTCTTTTCCTGATGTAAGTTTTGTGCCAAAAGACGGATTGCGGAAGACAGATTTAATCAGATTTTAATCTTTTCTCAAGGATGGATTAATGCTGTCATAGTAAACTCCGTATCGTTGAAGGACGGGAGATTGGAGACATCATAATATACTCATTCAGCAAAATAGGATGTCACTTTTTTCCGGAACAGCTATTAATCATTTAAAACCTTGGCATTATAATAAGCATAAGCAACAGTTACACAAAAACAAATAAAGAGGAGGAAAAGGAGATGGAGATCAGATTAGAAGACATTGAAAAGGTAATGGAACTGGCAGGTGTAGATTACTACACAGCTAAAGAAGCGCTTGTTAAGGCAGAGGGAGATCTTGATAAGGCTCTTGAAGATCTGGCCCCGAGCGGATCGAGCGTAGGAGATGAGATCAAGGATATGATCGATAAACTCAAGGCAAAGGTAAAAGAAGGCAATGTTGACAGGGTCCAGATCCGAAAGGATGATGAGATCATCCTCAAGGTTCCCGTAAATGTGGGGATCATCGGAGGGATAATAGGTGCTGCCGCAGCTCCCTGGGCTCTTATTGCAGGAACCATCGCTGCTTTTGGTTTCGGGTGTAAGCTTGAGATCGTAAAGAAAGATGGCTCTACCGATGAGATAGTGTAGGAACGGTTTGTTTTACGTCTTCGCACGTGACAAAATGTAAACAGGTATTGTATAGCGTTTAGCGGATGATTTCGAATATCTTATGGAAAAAACTCTGCTCCGGTGGTATAATTTTTTCATTAGCAGTGTTGTAAGCAGAGGTTAATATTCTTATACAAGGAGGACATGATCATGGCAGATAATAAAGATATTAATCGTCCGTTGGATTCGGAGGAACTGACACCTGAACAGGAAGAAAAGGTAAGCGGAGGTATGGAGTCCGAAAATGCTGTGGACAGACCGCCGATCTTCAATGTCTCATACTTTAACTCATCATTCATCAACACATCGTACCTGAATAAATAAGGTATAACAGATGTCCGATGTTTCTGTGAGCAGAAATAAGAATATACCGGTAACCTTAAGCGTCTGTCTTATAGTCAAGGATGAAGAGCGTGTTTTGGGACGCTGCCTGTCCGCTGCCATACAGTTTGCGGATGAACTGATCGTAGTGGATACCGGATCGAAGGACAGAAGCAGGGAGATAGCAGGAGAATACACAGATCTTGTTTTCAGTGAGCCTTGGCAAAACAGTTTTGCCAAGGCTCGTAATTTTGCAGCTTCAAAAGCATGCTGTGATTATGTGATGTGGCTTGATGCAGATGATGTCATATATCCGGCTGAGATAAAGAAACTGCTTAAGCTCAAAAAATGCCTGACCAATAAACCGGATGTGGTATTCATGACCTACCGTAATCATGGATTTTTATCTAACATGGGCCTTCGGGACAGGATCCATCGAAGGGAACTCGCATGCCGGTGGGAAGGAGATGTGCACGAAGCCATACAGATATACGGCAATTTTAGCAAAATGGTATGTCCGGAGATCACGATCGTGCATAAAAAGGAATATGTAAATGAACCGGACCGAAACATAAGGATCTTCAATGATATAAAGAATGCCGGTAAGCTGTCGGGAGCATATATGCTCTCCTATTATTGTCGTGAATTGGCTCTTATCAACAATATGGATAAGGGGCTGGAAGCCTGGCAGAATATGCTTGACACGAACCCTCCCGCAGCACAGGTCCAGTATGCATTGGTATTTTTGACAGAAATGCTCTTGAGAAAAAAAGAGTATGAGAAATGCCGCCGGGTGATCGATACAGCATTTGAACAATACGGGGTTCCAAGGTCAGCTCTTTTCCGTTATCGACTGGGGCTTTGTGCTGAGGGAATGGGAGATATCATAGAAGCCGGGAGGCAGTACAGGCTAGCCACGGAAACGCCGGTCGATATTAGTACGTTCATGATCGAGTTTACGGGATATGATGACTATCTTCCCTGCCTTAAGCTGTGCGCACTTGCCTATGACAGCGGAGATATCGACGGATCAAAAGCCTGGAATAACAGAGCAGGTAAAGCATGGCCGGAAGGAAGGGCATGGCGTATCAACCGGGAAAGATTTTTCACTCCGGCTCTCCCTGAAGGCAGAGAGCCGCTTGTAAGCGTTATCATGCCGGCCTTTAATGCTAAAGATCATATTTTTGACGCAGTCTCCTCAATTCTTGATCAGTCCTGGAAGAATTTCGAGATCATCATAGTGGATGATGCATCAACGGATGCCACGAGTGAAGTGATCGCGGGTTTTTCCGACCCCAGAATAAGGATGATCAGAAATGATCATAAGCTTGGAACAGCTGTATCAGTAAATCATGCCATCAGTGTATGCGAAGGAGAGTATATAGCCCTTATGGGCGCTATGGACATTTCGCTCCCGGACAGATTAAAGGCACAGCTGACTTTTATGGAAAACAATAACGAGATCATGATATTGGGGACTACATCCCTTCCGATCGACGGGGACGGAAAAGTAGTTGGGCGTGCTGCTGTAATACCGGACTCACCCAAACACTACTTTGCAAAGATGCTGATAGGAAAGCCGGAATTCTGTGATTCCTCTGTGATGATCAGAAGATCGTTTCTTAAGGACAATGATCTGCATCTTAAGGAAGATCATCCCGGTTTGCAGGTGTACAGGTTCCTTATGGAATCATCAAAGCTGGGATCGGTCTCATGCCTTGCGGATATTCATTATAAGTACCGCATTCACGATGACCGGATATCCTCCGGTTCATCCGAACAGTTTTCTGAAGAACGGGCGCGTTCATATGATCATATACGCTGTGATTCCCTTAAAA
>JBGUQP010000174.1:0-11719 GCA_045131145.1 Lachnospiraceae bacterium
GTAGTATGCACTCAAAAGACTCGCAAGAAAATAAGCTGCTATATATAACCAGCCGCGTTTCTGAACTTCGGAGTATTTGAATAATGCGCTCAGCAGCCCCAGGATGGCCGCCATGAGCATAACAACATTCTCTATTATCTCAAGATTCATGCCACCTCTAAATCCTTCGGTTTTCCATCATCCCAAAATCACATTCAGCCACTAATATCATATCAGTAATTGCTTGTTTGCGTCAACCTGCATAATTTTCTAAGGGAGTTTTCCCGGAAAACTATCTTAGCCGCGATTATTGTCTGTTAAAATATTTAATCCCGGAATCCGGCTTGAAATAAGTACGGATGTATCCATCTGTGGATACGATCACGAATTCATTTGTTGCCTGAAGATAATATACATCATCTCCGTCTTCAGCCTCGATTTTATGAAGGGCTTCGGGGTTTTGAACAACTGCGGCTGCCGCCTTTTCATATCCTTGCGCAGAATCAAACCCCATATCGATCCCGTGCTTCTCGTAGTGGTCTTCAAGGTGCTTCCTGCTGCGGAACCTGTATCCGGAACCGTTGACAGCTGCTTTCCGAACCTGCTCCTCTGTCTGTTGATCCGTTATGGCCTGAACCTGCTCCTCTGTCTGTTGATCCGGAATGTCCGGAGCCGACTCCTCTGTCTGTTGATCCGGAATGTCCTGAACCGACTCCCCGCTGTATGTATCCGACTGATATATGGAAATAAATTCAGGTTTGACAAAGTATATAAGAAATATAACTACCACTGCTGCCGCGGTCACTATCAGGATTTTTCGTTCTCTGTCACTCATCTTATCTCCTCCGGAAAAGGCTTCCTTACACGATCCTTAAATCTCTCTTCACATGCCCCGAATTTCCTGTAATTCTCCCTGCATTCTCTGAGGCTCAGATCATTGGCTCCTCCCTCAAGATCCGGATCATCTTCCTGAACAATATCATCTTCCCAGAAACATACCGGACATATGTCGTATTCGCCGGTATTTGGCAGGGTATAGTACCCGCAGCAGGGACATTTATACTTCTCAGGTTTTTCTTTTATGTCTGTATTTTGATTATTTTGCATCATTGTTTTTAAGATACCTCATCAACTCTCTGCACAGGTATTCATACCGCTCTTTCTTTTCTGTCTTCTTAAAATGCACTTCCCTGAACTGCTCCGGATTACCGGTATAATCAAGCACCTCACCAATAAACTGTTCACTGGTCAGATCAAAAACACGATCCCCCACAACATTATAACAGTGAAATGTGCCGCCTTCTCTTTTTATCCCATACACCTTTCCGCCGAATATATCCTGCACAAGAAAAGCCGTGATCGAGCACTGGCCCAGAGTCCTGTTTTCCCTGCTCCATCCTTCTCTGAGCCTCGGTGCGCAGGTGTATTCACACCATACATCCGATAAAGCATCATACAGATCCTTAGGTGATCTTATACCCGGATATTCATCCGTAACAGGTGCTGCATCAGCCGTCTCCCAGCCGTAAAAACAATACTCCATTTCTGCCTCCGCACTTAACCTAATGGTTTCTTATTTCTTATATCTCTTTGAGTATAACACAATCATAGCGATAAGACTTATCGAAAAAACTCCTAATATATACAGGCACATCCCACTCACTTCAAGCGTTCTTCCAAACATACAGGCCCTGAATGTGAAGATATCTCTGAACGAGCTTACAAAAGCGCCTTCGTCTATCCCTCCGATGTTTATATCGATATTTTTCAGTATCCCCTTCAGCAGTGTATTTCGAAGCAGTATGGTTATATGGCTTGCGGGGAAGATGTTGCAGACGGTCTGCACCCTGCCCGAAAACTGTGAAACCGGGATATATGCACCGATAACAAAACCCGATACCGCAGAGAGTATTCCAAAAAATGCTCCGCATGCGGACGTAGTCTTGAAAAACGGGACTATCATCATGAACAAGGCCGTTGATGACAGACATCCAAGAGCTACCACCAGGTATGTAAGTGCGATATCCGATAATCCCATATGCAGATCTCCGTTTACCCCAAGTATCACAAGTCCCGCAGTGAGAATGATCCCGTTCATAAATATAGCGCTTATTCCCGAAGCCGAGAAATACGATAATACTATTTGCCATCTTTTGATGGGTGTTGCCAGGATATCCCGGTCCACACTGTTCTCTCTGTCATTTACCACTGTCTGCAGACAGTTATAGGGAACCGTTATCATTGCAGATCCCAGGATCCCGGTAAGCAATATTATGCTCGTCAGCATATCAATATCCGATGTTCCTATCTTTTCCTTTATAAAAGGAAACCCATTTATCACACCGTCTATCGCATCTATGAAAGTACTCTTAAGAAAGAGCATATACAGAGCAAATACTATCATTGAAGTTAACAGCGAAAAAACTATCGACTGCTTATCCTTAAAATATACCAGCAGATTCCTTTTTGTCAGTCCCATATACATCTTCATGCTTGCATCTCCCTTCCTGTAAGATTAAGGAATACATCATCCATTGTTCCCTTGATCACTTCATAATCCGTTATCACCTTACTGTGCCTTATAAGAAGATCCGTTATGGATCCTGTGAACTTAATATTGTAATGATCCGCATTGTAGCCATAGTCATAACCTTTTATGATATCCTCGGCTCTGTCAGATCTGTCCGTATACCACACAAGTTTTGAAGCTGCGTATCTGCTCTTAAGCTCCGCCGGCGTTCCCGATGCAATGATATTTCCGTGTTCCAGGATCTTGACCTCATCGGCATCCGCTGTCTCTTCCATATAATGTGTGGTAAGAAAAATTGTAAGCTGCTTCTCTTTTTTAAGCTTCCTTATGTGATCCCACACTATCTTGCGTGACTTTGGATCAAGCCCTGTTGTAGGCTCATCCAAGAAAAGTATCTTCGGATCGTTGATAAGTGCCCTTACGATATCCACCCTCCTTCTCTGGCCACCGGAGAGCTTCTCATATTTCCGGTTCCAGATCTCTTCTATCTCAAAGTCATCCATATAAGGTTCAAGCCTGTTCCTTATCTGCTTTTTATCAAGTCCGTAGTAGGCACCTCTTGTCATTAAGTTCTCACCGACTGTAAGCTTCTTATCTAGTACCGAATTCTGAAAAACGATACCTATCAGGTTTCTTATCTCATCATCATCCTTTGAAAGTTCATTTTCGAAAACCTTTACTTCTCCTGCCGTTTTATCAAGGATTGTACAGAGGATATTGATGGTAGTTGATTTTCCCGCACCGTTCTCACCAAGGAATGCAAAAAGCTCTCCTTCCTCCACATCAAAAGATATTCCGTTTACCGCCGTGAAATCGTCGAACTTTTTTGTAAGATTTTTAACCGTGATCGCTTTTGTCATTTTTTCCTGTATGATATTTACTGATCAGTAAATCATACGCTCCTTTCTTTTTATTTTGCTGTCTGGGTTGTTTATACCACACTGAATCCGGCAAAAAAAGAGCAACCCGACCAACATGCATAAACATGTGACCAAGTTGCAATAATATTGTTTTAATCCCTTTTGGGATAAATGTCCCTACTGTTATTGCCGTCTATTCTTTATGGCAGGTTATAATGGTACAACTACCCGGTTTTTTCTACTCTTCATCCCGTATCTCACTTATCGCATCATTGATCTTTTTCTCATCAGCCTTGAGCATCCAGATCGTGGATATCCAGACAAACGCATAGATAATGATGTACATTATCACAATGAGCAGGTATTCGTCAAAGGTTGAATACCAGTCAAAGAAATATCCGGATAAAGACACTATTGCAAATACGAGAATACAATGCAGGCATTTCCTAAAGCGGAAATCAACTTTGCTTACGGCAGAGTCATCGTACAGAAGAAGAGATGCAAGCGAACATAAAAAACCAACCGCTATGATCGACAACGGAATATACCATTGCCAGTTGATCATATACTCACCTGCCGCAGCAAACAGGATCGCCGTCCGTACACCCATGCCGAAAAGTATGGCCGTCGATATCATAAGTGTCTGGTTAAAGATAATTTTAGTTTTGTTCATATCTCAGACCACTCCTAGTATTTTCTTAAGATCCTTAACATAGCCTCTGGATATAATAAGGCGTTCACCGTTAAGAAGTTCCGCGCTGAGCCTTGCATTAAGCTCCGCCCTCACAGAACGGATCTTCTTGATGTTGAGGATCATGGCCTTGGAACACCGGAGGAAATTGGCCCCGAGTATCTCTTCAAGCTCATAAAGGCGGTACTTTGTCTCATGGCAGGCATCCTTCGTATATACATAGGTCCTCTTATCAACCGACTCTATGTAATATATGGATGATACCCTCACCATCAGCGTGTCGCCTTCGGATATCACGGGAATGCTTATGCCGTTACCCCGCAGAATATCCACCGCATTCCTAATATCTTCCGTCACAGTGACCGCATTTATCACCGCACTCTCGTTTTCATATGAATCTGCATTATTGATCGTTACTTTCATATGTGTATTATTATACCGCAATTTCCCTTCAGTGAATATACAAAAAAGGCTCCCGGAGAAATCTCCGAGAGCCTTGATTTAACTGTATTTCTTATTGATTATTCGATGATTGAAGCAACACGGCCTGATCCTACTGTACGGCCACCCTCACGGATAGCGAATGTAAGACCCTGCTCACAAGCTACGGGATGGATAAGCTCGATGGTCATCTCAACGTTATCACCGGGCATGCACATCTCGGTACCTGCAGGAAGCTCGCAAACACCTGTAACGTCTGTTGTTCTGAAGTAGAACTGAGGACGATAGTTGTTGAAGAAAGGTGTATGACGGCCACCCTCGTCCTTGGTCAGTACGTAAACCTGAGCCGTGAACTTCTTATGGCACTTAACTGAACCGGGCTTAGCAACAACCTGTCCACGCTCGATATCTGTCCTGTTGATACCACGAAGAAGGATACCGATGTTATCACCTGCCTGAGCCTCATCAAGAAGCTTACGGAACATCTCGATACCGGTAACAACTGACTTCTGAGTCTCTTCCTTGATACCGATGATCTCAACTTCGTCTGACATATGAAGAGTACCACGCTCAACACGGCCTGTAGCAACAGTACCACGACCTGTGATTGAGAATACGTCCTCGATAGGCATAAGGAAAGGCTTATCTGTATCACGCTGAGGATCAGGGATATAAGTATCAACTGTATCCATGAGCTCCATGATCTTGTCGCCCCACTCACTTGAAGGATCCTCAAGAGCCTTAAGAGCTGAACCCTTGATGATAGGGCAATCCTTGAAATCATACTCCTCAAGCTGCTCGGTAACTTCCATCTCAACGAGCTCGATAAGCTCGGGATCGTCTACCATATCGCACTTGTTAAGGAATACTACGATATAAGGAACACCAACCTGACGTGAAAGGAGGATGTGCTCCTTGGTCTGAGCCATAACACCGTCTGTTGCAGCAACAACGAGGATAGCGCCATCCATCTGAGCTGCACCGGTGATCATGTTCTTAACGTAGTCAGCATGTCCGGGGCAGTCTACGTGTGCGTAGTGCCTCTTCTCTGTTGAGTACTCAACGTGAGCTGTTGAAATAGTAATACCACGCTCTCTCTCTTCGGGAGCCTTATCGATATTCTCGAAATCTACCTTCTCGTTGCCGGGTACGCGCTCTGCAAGTACCTTGGTGATAGCAGCGGTAAGGGTTGTTTTACCGTGATCAACGTGACCGATCGTACCAATGTTACAATGGGTCTTGGTTCTGTCAAATTTAGCTTTAGCCATTTCTAAAGTCCTCCTTAATAATTTAAACTTTCATCTTCCGGGCTAAAGCCCGCCTAAAGATGATTATATTTCATTCCCTTTACATTTTCAAGGGAAAAATGTTTTATCTTGCTTATTACTTAGCCTTTGCGGAAAGTACCTTTTCCTGTACCGACTTGGGAACCTGCTCATACTTCTCAAAGAACATTGAGTAGTTACCACGTCCCTGGGTCTTAGAACGAAGGTCTGTAGCGTATCCGAACATCTCAGAAAGAGGAACGAAGCCCCTTACGATCTTGCCGTTACCTACATCATCCATACCCTCGATACGTCCGCGGCGTGAGTTGATATCGCCGATAACGTCGCCCATGTACTCTTCAGGCATTGTAACCTCAACCTTCATGATGGGCTCAAGAAGTACGGGGTCAGCCTTCTGCATTGCATCCTTAAAGGCCATTGAACCTGCGATATGGAAAGCCATCTCAGATGAATCGACTTCATGGTATGAACCGTCGTAAACGGTAGCATGTACGCCGACAACAGGGAATCCGCCAAGTATTCCGGTCTTGGTAGCTTCCTCGATACCTTCGCCGACAGCGGGGATGTATTCCTTGGGAATAGCACCGCCGACAACCTCGGAATCGAACTTGAAGAGCTCCTCACCGTTGGCATCCATGGGCTCGAAACGAACCTTACAATGACCGTACTGTCCGCGTCCACCTGACTGCTTGGCGTATTTGGAGTCAACATCGACTGACTTTGTAATAGCTTCCTTATATGCAACCTGAGGTGCACCTACGTTGGCCTCAACCTTGAATTCACGAAGAAGCCTGTCTACGATGATCTCAAGGTGGAGCTCACCCATACCAGCGATGATGGTCTGGCCTGTCTCCTGATCTGTATGGGCACGGAAAGTAGGATCCTCCTCAGCAAGCTTTGCGAGTGATTCTCCAAGCTTGCCCTGTCCTGCCTTGGTCTTGGGCTCGATAGCAAGCTCGATAACGGGCTCGGGGAACTCCATAGACTCAAGGATAACGGGATGCTGCTCGTCACAGATGGTATCACCTGTTGTTGTAAGCTTGAAACCTACAGCTGCTGCGATATCACCTGAGTAAACTTTATCAAGCTCCTGCCTGTGATTGGCATGCATCTGAAGGATACGGCCTACACGCTCCTTCTTGTCCTTGGTTGCATTTAATACGTAAGAACCCGAATTCATGGTTCCTGAATAAACCCTGAAGAATGCAAGCTTACCTACGAAAGGATCGGCCATGATCTTGAATGCAAGAGCTGAGAAAGGCTCATCATCAGATGAATGTCTCTCGATCTCGTTGCCCTCAAGGTCAACACCCTTGATAGCAGGGATATCGGTAGGAGCGGGCATGTACTCAAGTACTGCATCAAGCAGCTTCTGAACACCCTTGTTCCTGTAAGCGGATCCGCAGCAAACCGGAACTGCCGTACACTCGCAGGTACCCTTACGAAGTGCTGCCTTAAGATCTGCAACCGAAGGCTCCTCGCCTTCAAGGTACTGCATCATAAGATCGTCATCAAGCTCACAGATCTTCTCGATAAGCTCGGTGTGATACAGCTCAGCCTCGTCCTTCATATCATCGGGGATCTCGATAACCGAAACATCCTCACCCTTGTCATCATTGTAGATGTAAGCAAGCATCTCGAAAAGATCGATGATACCCTTGAACTCATCTTCCTTACCGATGGGAAGTTGAACGCAGATAGCGTTCTTGCCAAGCCTGTTCTTGATCTGCTCTACTGCTGAATAAAAGTCTGCACCCAGGATATCCATCTTGTTGATGAATGCCATACGGGGTACGTTATATGTATCGGCCTGACGCCATACGTTTTCCGACTGGGGCTCAACACCGCCCTTAGCACAGAATACACCGACAGCACCGTCAAGTACGCGGAGTGAACGCTCAACCTCAACGGTAAAGTCAACGTGTCCGGGGGTATCGATGATGTTGATACGATGCTCCTCGGCACCGGGCTTAACCTTCATGTGCTCATGAAGCGTCCAGTGGCATGTCGTTGCAGCCGATGTGATGGTTATACCACGCTCCTGCTCCTGCTCCATCCAGTCCATGGTAGCAGTACCTTCGTGGGTATCACCGATCTTGTAATTAACACCGGTATAGTACAATATACGCTCGGTAAGAGTTGTCTTACCCGCATCGATATGAGCCATGATACCGATATTTCTGGTTCTTTCCAATGGATATTCTCTTCCAGCCAAAGCTCATACCTCCCTTTAGAATCTGTAATGTGCAAAAGCTCTGTTTGCTTCTGCCATCTTGTGCATATCTTCTTTTCTCTTTACTGCTGCGCCTGTATTGTTGGCTGCATCCAGTATCTCATTTGCAAGCCTCTCTTCCATCGTCTTCTCACCACGCTTACGTGAAAACATCGTAAGCCAGCGAAGAGCAAGCGCCTGACGCCTGTCAGGGCGTACCTCGATAGGTACCTGATATGTGGCACCACCGATACGACGGGCCTTAACCTCGAGCATAGGCATGATATTGTTCATTGCCTCCTCAAATACTTCGAGGGCGGGCTTGCCTGCCTTCTCCTCAACTGTGGAGAAAGCTCCGTATACGATCTTCTGGGCAACACCCTTCTTACCGTCAAGCATGATATTGTTGACGAGCTTGGTTACCACTTTGCTGTTGTATACGGGATCTGCTAATACGTCTCTTTTCTGAATATGTCCTTTACGTGGCACGTTTCTTCCCTCCTTAAACAATAGTTTAACTCACAGGTACTCACATGTATTCCGCTAATGTGTTCGCGCTGAATCTGTTTCCGATATCATGAAGACAGGAGAACCGTCCCCGTGTCTTCATATATTAATGGTGAAACTAATGTCCAACACTCTACTTTAGTTTTGTTTGTTAATACCTTAACCCTAAATCACCCAGACCTTATTTTTTAGGTCTCTTGGCGCCGTACTTGGAACGGGCCTGCTTACGGTTTGCAACACCTGCGGTATCGAGTGTACCACGGATAACATGGTAACGGGTACCGGGCAAGTCCTTAACCCTGCCGCCACGAACAAGAACAACACTATGCTCCTGTAAGTTGTGTCCTTCACCGGGAATGTAACTTGTTACTTCGATTCCGTTTGAAAGACGAACCCTGGCGATCTTACGAAGGGCCGAGTTAGGCTTCTTGGGAGTTGCTGTCTTAACTGCGGTACAAACACCCCTCTTCTGCGGTGAAGCTGTATCGATAGGCTTCTTGTGAAGAGAGTTGAATCCCTTGTTAAGAGCAGGTGCCGTAGACTTCTTTACAGATGTCTGCCTTCCCTTTCTTACTAACTGGTTAAATGTCGGCATTCTTTTCACCTCCTGTTTAGTATAGTTATTTCTTAACATCAAAAGAAACGTGCAAAGTCACACGTCTCTTTCGACACGCCCATTTATTATATTCACATATGGGCGCAAAGTCAAGCATATTTTGTTCACGGCTTAAGGATGTCATCCCTCCTGTGTCTTATTGCTGTGATTCAATATATTTCCGTTTATTCTTTAACCGCTTTAAGTTTTATCGTTTTTGTCTTACTTCCGCCAAAATCCCCCCGTCCTTTCACGGTAACCCTGGCTGATGTTTTCTTAGCGTTTATCACTATAAGGCTTATTTCATAATCATTTGCGGTAAGGCTTCTGTCACCAAGCGAAACCACCAGATCTTCCGGATTTATTCTTATCTCCTCACCGCTTACATAAGAAATATACCCGGGAGACCGGACCGTAACCAATGCCTTGTTAAGCCTTACATCAGAGCTTATAAGCCTGTATCTTGCTGTGAATGTTTCGATTCCGGCTTCAAAAGGACTTGACTCGGGTATCTCGGCCGTCAACCTCACTTCGATAAGGGTATTGATCGGAACGGATTCATCTTCCGGTATTATAAGACCCGTGTCCGCGTAATAGTAGCTGAAATCATTTTTTGAGAACTTATTTACATCTTTACCCTTACCAAGTGTTTTCCCTGCTTCTGTCAGTTTGGGGATAACCTTATAATTACCCGGTTTATTCTTATACACCTTATCCGCCGCAACCAGTCGTATTTGGCTCCTGTCTGCTTTATTCACGGTAAAAGTCCGTGTTATGGTACCGGCAAAATCACCGATCCCTATGATCTTTACCTTCGGCGGTTTGGATGAGCTCTCGTCTCCAACCTTTTTGTTGTTTATGTAGGAGAGCTTATAGTCAAATCCCTCTTTAAGTGTCTTTCCCTCATATGTGACTTTCACCTTGGGAAAAGCACCGGCCTTGCTGTACACAGCGGATGAACACTCGACACTTATTTCCTTCCCGGTATCATTAAGAGATTTCTTCGGGATTATTGGTACCGGTGCAGGCGTTACAACAGGTTTCGGTGTAGGTTTAGGTGTAGGTATAGGTGTGGGGGTGGGGGTGGCTGTCGGTGCAGGTTTTGCATTTTTCGGATCATACTTTGCAGCGGAGATCGATCTCTCGGCCCTGCTGTATTGTCTCAAGTGATTTTCATCATACAGATACGTGATCTTTTTCCCATTGCAGCTTACATAGAAGCCCGAATCAACACTGCCGACAACCCCGCTGTATCCCGTAAGAAACAGATAATAGGGATAGCCTATCGCTCCCTTGTCGCAGTTTGTCACATCCACAAGATAGTATTTACCGTCATTCATTAACACGGTATTCCACATATGATTTCCGTTATTCATCTTTCCGGTTGAGATATAGCAGTCCATTTCCGGATGGGAGAATGACGACATGTCAAAAAGGAGCTTAAAAGCCTTCGAATAACCCTCACACACAACTTTTGTCGATGGATCTTTATCAAACACATAAATAAGCTGCCAGGGATCGCCGTAAGCGGCACCATTATTCAATGCCTGATAATTATAATCAACATTGCTGCATATCCAGTCGTTATAAGCCTTAAGCTTTTCGTAGTCGTTCTTTTGTGCATTGGCATTAACAACAGCCCTGGCATTAGTCACCGTATTTGCTGCCTTGGAGGTCAATCTGGTGTTTATTTCATAGGTTCTCTTTACTCCGGTTTTTGAATAAGCCGCAGCCACATTCATTGAAACCGTCAGGTTCAGTCTGAGCTTGACCTTACTGACTCCGTCCTCAACCTTATATGACGGGGATACTCCTTCAGAATAGGTAAGACCGGCAGTTTTATCGTACCAATACAGATCATATGGCAAATCTGCCAAAAGAGCCTCATGTATCCGGATAAAATCATAGCTGACCTTATCCATATATGCATATTTAAGGGCATAAGTAAGACTGTTCACATCACTTATTCCCAGTTGTGCTGCCGAGTAATAGCCGCCGCTTCCGTCAGTCAGGTATTTCTCCGGATCTATGCTCACCGCAAAAGCCGCCGTTGCAAGTTGTCCGTTTGCTGCCTTTCTGATCTCCGGAACAAGCCGGTCATAAACAGCTTTACTGAACGGAGAAAGAACATCGCCCCTTGCGACAGTATCATTATTGATATACTCATTTCCGAGCTCTTTTTCTATTTCTTCCTTTAAATATCCTTCCAGAAGTTCATCATTTTCAGGAAGAGCATTCTCATCACACAGTACGATCTCCTCAGTAAGCATCTCCTCGATGCCGGCTGTCTGATCCTTAGTTTCTGCCGGTTCATCTGACGTCCCGTCATCTGTTATAAAAGGAATGGATTCATCTTCAATAAGCGGACTTTCTACTTCCAAACCAAAAAGGGCCTCGTCCGTTTCCTCAAGAATGATAAAGGAATCGGCGGGCTCGTTTCCGTATACGGTAAAGGGGGCTGCAGTAAGAGTTAAGACTCCCGCAAGCAGTGCCCCAAAGCATCTTTTAAGCTTGCTGTTTATCATGCGTTTATCTCCCGGGTAATGCGTATAAAGATACTATTTTATTTTACCGCAGATATATTAATTATGTCAATTTTGTATACAAACGTGATAATT
>JBGUQP010000175.1:0-7620 GCA_045131145.1 Lachnospiraceae bacterium
GGGAATCCCTTCCCTCTTGAGAGTATCAGGGCATATTACGAGAGAGCATCTTACGGTAAGCTTCATATTAACGGAGATGTACATAATTATGTTTCCGGAAGGATCAGGGAAACATATGACTCAGAAGACAAACGTACAAGAAACCACGATCTGTATGCTGAAATATTTGAAAACTGGATGGATAAGATCATTTCGGAAACCCCGTCCGGCAGGGATGAAAATGAGTATCTGGCAAGCAGGCTGAAAAAATACGATGCAAATAATGATAAGGTCATTGATGCGATATATATCCTTTATGCAGGGCCTGAGGGAAAATGGGGAACCCAGTGGTGGAACTACAGGACAAGCTTTTCCTATTCCTTCGGCGACACGGGTTATAAATGTAAACATATCGTCTTTATGCATGGGGATGAGAATGTAAAAAACTGCGTACGCGTTGCCATACACGAAACAGGGCATCTGCTTGGCCTCGTGGATTATTACCCTTATGATAAGGAACTGGTATATGGTGCCAAAACCAGAGTCTCACGTATCCATACTTTCGATATGATGAACAACAACATGGGGGATCATAACGGATTCTCCAAGATGATGCTTGGGTGGATACCGAAAGAAAAGGTGAAGATAGTTACTTCGGGAACACAGATATCCGGACTCAGGCCGTATGCGGCGGATGGGGATATTGTGCTTATCATGCCCAGATCGGAGTGGAACAGACACGGGATATATTCTGAATTTATAATGGCTGAATACTACCAGCCCGTCTGCAATGACTATCTTGAGGAAAAGAATAAAGCCCAGGCCGGACTCAGGCTCTACCATATTTATGCCCGGCTGAATCCGTCCGGTACCGATTTTGCCGGTTCCAACAGATTTATAGACAAGATTCCGATCGTTACAGGAATAGACAGGGATCATCGCACACACTCAGGCCATGAAAATCACTGGTCTTTTGAAAACTGTATGTATTATGAGAAGAATGAATTCGCCCCCTGGACCAGTCCGGGAAGTGCCTTCTATTCCGACAATGACGGAAGCGGGAATTACTTAAGGTCAACGCTTAAGTACACCGGGATATTTATAAATCGTATCAGCTTTGATATCAAGGGAGCGAACTTTAAGGTAAGCTTTATAAGCCCTGAATTTACAAGAGAAAAGTTCCAGAAAAGAAGCGTGATAAAGAATTGCGGCCAATGGATGTCAAAAAAGCCGACAAACGGATACAGGACATATACACTGCAGCTTAATCAGGATGTGCGCGTGGTGCCGGGGAAGAAGGTTTACCTGTATAACGGCAAACGCAGCATGTGCTATTTTGACTCCAAGGCATTAAAAACCACTATGCCGGGTCACCGGTCCGGATACACCCGTTCCAACATATACCTTAACATCCCGGATAAGTATGTTTCCGGCAAGAACTTAAGGATATTCATACCGGAGGGTGTCTTCGTATCGACCAGCAATTGGGCCAGCCCCAAGTTTTCCGCAAGATTTGATTATTCGCCGGGCGGCGAACTGTCCCAAAAACAACAGAAGGGATACAGGGCCGGATCTGCGGTCGAAGGTGATCTGACAGATGTAGAAGATGGCATGTATTCCTGGAAGAGTGAGTGCACTCTGTCGGGCAACGGGATCATGGCAGTCATGGAATATACACAGGAAGGGACTCAGGACCTTAGCGTATTTGAGCTTGAAGACGGGGAAGTAACATACCCTGAGGGCAGTAAGATAGGATCTGACATCTTAAGCGGTGAGGACGATTCGTATTATACGGGAAATGCACAGATAACGCAGGTAATCAGGATTTCGGATGACAGGTATCTTATCGCGGTCGGCGGTATATACAAGCCCTATGAAGAGGCAGAGGAAGAAGGGGATTACGAGAATGAATATTACGACCTTATTACCGTTAACGGAGAGGGTGATAAGATCAACGAGAGAATTATAAAGGCCGGCGAAGATTTCTGTGAGGGCTTCCTTGATGGCAGGTTCGCCATCGTAAAGGCCGTGGATGATAGTGAGAATACACAGGTACTGACTCTTTACGATCCCATGGGTGCAGATGAAGAAACCAAAACTATCGCTGCCGGTATCAGTAACGAAGGAAGAGATCGCGACTCCCTTAATTTCCTCGGTGGGGAAGGAGTATGCCTTAAAAGGGCAGGGAATTATCTTGCCTTTGCCCCGGACGGGGAATCCTGGTGCCTTCTCACGGAATCGGGAGGGCAGTATATTTCGGCAGGAGCATTATTTGACGGGGAGGAATACCCGGATGCGATCGAATTCTGTAATGACAGATATTATGCGGTAACATATCGTGACCGGGCGTCTCTTTCGACAGATGATACAGACGAGGATGTCGACGACGATGACTGGGACGATTATGATCCTGAAGACGACGATGATGATGAGATAATATATGAAGATGACAATGACGAAGATGACGATATGATCGATCAAATCGGTGGGTCACTGGGGATCTTCGAGAGTATAAATACCCCGTCAACGGTATCGGCAAATCTGGCGATCGGAACCGATGAGATAAGGGTATCAGATGATGGTGTCATCGTTTACGGAGAGGATGGCGACGGAATAGTCTTCTCCGGTAACCTGAAAGCATCGGAGTATATAGATGATATCGGTATACATGAGGCCTTCCCCTTAAGTGAGGGAGAATTCCTTGTGTCCTGCGACAATAACGTCTTTAACTACTTAGATAATTATGAAGAGGATATAGAAACGGAAGAATACGACATGAGTGAGGAAGCGCTTATGTTCTACTTAATATATCCTCCAAAGAGCGAAGAAGAAATAATAGAACCGCCTCATATAACTACCTTATCCCCCAATCCAGGAAGTGTTGGGTTTGATTACTATACACAGCTTGAAGCGGATGGGGATATACCCATGAGATGGACAGTGTCCTCGGGTAATCTTCCAAGGGGGTTGTCACTTAACAGTGTATCAGGCGAAATAAAGGGTGTACCTGAAGAAGCCGGTGAAGTCAGCGTGACCATATGTGCAGAAAACAGTGTGGGCACCGATTCCAGGGAGCTTATATTCAGTATAGAAAAAGAGCCCGGTTATATAACCATATCCGGTATACCGGGGTATGTTGAGTATACGGGAAAGAAGCAGGAGTTCCCGGACTGTACCGTTTATTACAGAGACAGAAAGCTTACATCGGGTAAGGATTACAGCCTTAAGTATGTTAATTCAGTAAGTGCCGGTACGGGAAAGGTGCAGGTAATACTGAAGAATGGGCTTAACGGTACGGTTGAGCGGGAATTTACGATTTATCCGGCCGATATTGGGGATCCTGAATTCAGTGCGGATGATATATGTGTGAAATATAAGAAAAACGGCAGCTTCAAGCCGACACCTGTTCTTAAGTGGAATGGAAAGAAATTAAAAGCCGGTCGTGATTACCGTATCGAGGGCGATGAAACCAGGACTGCTCCCGGAAGCTATACTGTAAAACTTACCGGAATGAACGATTTCGAAGGGAGCAGGGAGATCACATTTACCGTAACGGATAAGATACCGATGAAAGATGTAAAAGTAAAGAAGATCCCTGCAAAAGCCTACACAGGTTATGAGATAAGACCTGAATCGGATCTTAAGGTGACCTATAAGGGTAAACCTATTGACAGGTCAGCATACACGGTGGAATATGAAAATAATGTTGGTCCCGGGAAAGCATATATCGTACTTAAGGGTACGGGGAATGCTTCCGGCACGGCAGCATTTGAGGGAAGCGTTAAGATACCGTTTGAAATAAAGGGTAAGCCGCTTAAAGCAGCCCTTAAAAAGCTTAAGATCCCTTCGGTTGATTATTCGCAGGAGGAAGCCTTCCCGGTAACGGATTCCCTGTTTAAGGCTTATTCAATAGACCTTGCCGAGGGTGATGATTTTGAACTTGAATATATCAATAATGACAAGGCAGGGAAGGCAACGGCAATATTCAGGGGAATGGGAGCCTATACCGGTACGGTTTCAAAATCATTTACCATCAACAAATATAAGCTGAGCGATGGTGACCCGAAAGCTGATGTTATAGTTGAGGACGCAGAGTATGCAAAGGGCGGAGCAAAATCAGAACCGATGGTCTATGTAAACGGTGCTGTCCTGGAATGCGGTACTGACTATACTGTTTCATACAGCGGCAATGATAAGGCCGGTAACAGAGCGTGTGTTACGATAAAAGGCAAGGGTAATTATACCGGAGAGCTCAAGGCATACTTCGATGTTGGAAAGAAGAGCCTTATGAATACCACACGTTATGCACAGGATGTACTGTATGAAACAGGTATGAAGGCAGGAGACTGTCTTGTTAAGCCTGTTCTCACCGACACGGACGGCATGAAGCTTAAGGAGGGAACCGATTATCTTAAAAACTATACGTATGTATATGATGAGGACGTCACCATGACAGATGGTACAGTACGTGCCAAGGGTGATCCTGTTTCAGTAAGTGATCCTCTTCCCGCCGGGACAGCCATAAGAGTCATAGTGGATGCAGCCGGAGGCAATTACATGGGAAGTACCTATGCGGTATACCGTGTGGTAAACAAGCTCATTAAGGATATAAGCTTTACGGTTCTGGGTGACTATTTCTATAACGGATCCAGACAGGAACCCGGTAAGGATGCAATAAGCAGTCCGGGCCTCAGTGCAAATGATATAGAGATAATAGGTTACGGCAGGAACACAGAACCGGGAACGGGCACGGTTATCCTGCACGGCCTTGGACAGTACGGTGGAACCGCGACAGTAAAGTTTGATATAAGGCCAAAAGAGATAACCAGAGGTTCATATTAAAAAATTTCTTGACATTCATGATCATTTGACTATAATGTCCCATATAAGCGAGGTTGCTTAGGGTTTATCCCAGGTGGCCCCGCTTTTTTGTGTAGAGCACTTAACGAGGGCGCTAAACATCCGGGGGATGTTTGCTAAGCGCGGACCGAAGCGAAGCGGAGACATTCACGAGTTTAGTGCGAACCAGTCATCGACACTTAATGAGGTATCTCACGAATTTAGTGGAGATGACAGTGTAGAGCACAGTAAGAAACAGTAAAGCGAGGACTATATCATGTGCAGTATTATGGGTTATCTTGGCACAGGCCTGACCAAGGAGGATTTCAAGGCCCACTTTGACAAGACGATATCGCGCGGCCCGGATATGACAAGGATCATTGACATTCCGGACGGGATCATGGGATTCGAGCGTCTGTCGATCATGGGACTTTCAGAGGAGGGCATGCAGCCCTTTAATCTAAACGGAAATACGCTCGTATGTAACGGGGAGATATACGGATTCAGGCCCATAAAGGAGGACCTTAAGGAGAAGGGATACATCTTTAAGAGTGATTCTGACTGCGAGATACTTCTTCCCATGTATGAACAGTACGGGGTTTCCATGTTTGAGAAGCTGGATGCGGAGTATGCCTGCATCATTTATGACGGACAGGCAAAATCATTCATCGCGGCCAGGGATCCGATCGGCATAAGGCCCCTCTACTACGGATATGTATCAGGAACGAGTGAGGCGGATAAAGCTAATGGTCAGGGTATAGTATTTGCATCGGAAGCCAAGAACCTGACAGGACTTGTTGAGAAGATTTACCCCTTCCCGCCCGGCCACTACTATAAGGACGGTAAGTTCATCTGCTACAGGGATATTACGAAGGTTGATAAGGTTTCGGATGATGATCTTGAGACCGTATGCAGGAAGATCCACGACAAGCTGGTGGCAGGAATTGAGAAGAGACTTGATTCGGATGCACCCCTTGGATTTCTCCTTAGCGGAGGGCTTGATTCTTCTCTTGTGTGTGCGGTATCCGCCAAGATACTCAAGAAGCCCATAAGGACCTTCGCGATCGGCATGAATACAGACGCTATCGACCTTAAATATGCCAAGGAGGTTGCGGACTATATAGGAAGCGACCACACGGAAGTCATTATCACTAAAGAGGATGTGATAAGGGAGCTTCCGCATGTCATAGAGCTTCTTGGAACCTACGATATAACGACGATACGTGCCAGCATGGGAATGTACCTTGTCTGCAAGGCAATACATGAGGATACGGACATAAGGGTTCTGCTTACGGGTGAGATTTCGGATGAACTCTTTGGATATAAATATACCGATTTTGCTCCTTCGCCCGAAGAATTCCAGAAGGAAGCGGTCAAGAGGATAAGCGAGATACATATGTATGATGTTCTCCGTGCCGACAGGTGTATTTCGGTTAACTCCCTTGAGGCCAGGGTTCCCTTCGGTGATCTTGATTTTGTCTCATATGTCATGAGCATAGATCCGGCTAAGAAGATGAACGTATATAAGAAGGGTAAGTACCTGCTTCGTCATGCCTTCGAGGGTGATTACCTGCCGTATGACATCCTCATGCGTGAGAAGGCAGCCTTTTCGGATGCGGTGGGACACTCGATGGTCGATCACCTTAAGGAGTATGCAGAGTCAAAATACACGGACGCGGAATTTAAGGAGCGTATTAAGAAATACGACCACGCAAGGCCCTTCACCAAGGAATCCCTTCTGTACAGGGAGATATTCGAGGAGTATTACCCCGGACAGTCTGGAATGGTCAAGGATTTCTGGATGCCCAATAAGGAATGGGAGGGATGCAATGTTAACGATCCTTCCGCCAGGGTACTCAGCAACTACGGAGCCAGCGGAGAGTGAAACGGGGGGACGGTTCCTCGGTTCAAAATGAAAAAACAGAAACAGATCATAGAAATGAAATGACAAGGGCGTCAATCGATAATGGTTGGCGTCCTTTTGGTTTACATAACATAAACACAAAATGAAACGGGGAACCGTCCCCTCGTTTCAAATGGAGGACAAGGGATATGCCAAATTATGATTACAATACCTACGAACATGATAATTGCGGTATAGGCGCGATAGTCAACATAGACGGACATGACGATCATGCGGTCGTGTCGGATGCCCTTAAGATAGTTGAACATCTTGAGCACCGTGCGGGCAAGGATGCACTGGGCGAGACGGGAGACGGAGTCGGGATCCTGACCCGCATACCCCACGATTTCTTCAAAAAGGAATGCGAAGGCCTCGGCATTGTCCTTCCCGGTGCAAGGGAATACGGCGTGGGTATGTTCTTCTTCCCGCAGGATGAGCTGAAGAGATCGCGGGCCATGAAGATGTTCGAGGTCATATCGGGCAAGGAGGGAGTGACCTTCCTCGGATGGCGTAAGGTTAAGGTTAATGAGTCGGTCCTTGGCAGCAAGGCGAGAGACTGCATGCCGGCCATCTGGCAGGGATTTGTTGCAAGGCCGGAAGAAATAACGAGCGATATTGATTTTGACAGAAAGCTGTATGTGATAAGGAGGGTTTTCGAGCAGAGCACGGACAACACCTATGTATGCTCCTTATCCTGCAGGACCATCGTGTATAAAGGCATGTTCTTAGTCGGCCAGCTCCGCACCTTCTTCACGGACCTTGAGGAAAAGTCATACAAGTCGGCTATCGCCATGGTCCATTCACGTTTCTCCACAAATACGACTCCTTCATGGGAGAAGGCTCATCCCAACAGGCTCATGGTCCACAACGGTGAGATCAATACCATCAAGGGCAATGTC
>JBGUQP010000176.1:0-11664 GCA_045131145.1 Lachnospiraceae bacterium
AAAAAGTAGTCCAAAGGGTGGTCCGAGGAATTTGAGTGGTCCAATAACCTCCTATTCTTCTAGTGTTTAAGCGCCTTGACCCCCTTCGATTCCGCTCGTAATATTTTGCATCTATAATGAGCGTCCGTTCGCCGCAGGTCAGTGTGATATCCGTCTTCATTTTTGGAAGAAGATCCCTAAAGCCATCATCTACCTGCCAATCCATCATAGAAGCAGCGGCTTTAACCTTTAGATGCTTATATTCCGTATTGTAGTATTCCAGGATTAACTTCTCATACAGGTGATGCATCTGCTGTTCATCCAAAAAGTCCATACGGAATACGAAGAACTGAAAAAAGAAAATGAGACTTCTAAAGAAAATACCTCAAAATATTATGAGCCCAAGAAAACAGCAAGCGCCCCCTTTGATGAAATAACGATTATGGCACCCACCGGAGAAGTAATAAAGTATTCTACTGAAAAAGAGAAATTTGAGATACTCGAGCAGCTCCAGATCAATCATGATAATACCGTTGTTGAAAATGAAGATGGGAGCATGACCATTTCGGCAGGTAGGTCAGATGTTGATGAGCTGATCAACAGATACTGGATTCTCAGCGGATGGGGTCCATACAACCCATAGAATACAAAAAAGGCTGCCTCCACCACCCTTTAGGATGGCTTTGGCAGCCTTTGATCATGCAAGTACAGGTTCCTGTCTCGCCTTTACATTATTATGTTTTCCGGAATGCTCCGCCTTTTTTGCTTCACCTGCAGCCAGACGGTCCTTGATGCTGGTCTTCTCCAGAAGCTTCTCTTCAATACCTGTTATTATAAATGAAGCCGTCTTACGGATTGTTTCCATGGAGGCCTTAAGCTCCTTTAGCTCCTTATCCGCAGCCCAGGTCGCTATATAGGAAAAACTGTAATCCCCAACCTGATCATCGAGATTGAAATAGCTCATCACTGTATAAGCCGTAGATTCCGCCTCGGTCTCGATGGTGCTCTTGGTCTTCTTACCTGCATCTTCGATACCTTCTATCTTTGAACCTTCTTTATCATGCAGCAATGAATGGGCCGTTTCATGGATCAGTGTTTTCAGTGTCTGGGACTCACTCATCCCTGCCTTTACCACTATCTTCTTATCCTGCAGGGAGTAATAACCCTTGGCGCTTCCCTCGATATTCTCATATGATACCGGTACCGGCGAAACATTCTCAATGGCCTTAATAAGCCGGTTGTAACCGTTGACCTTATTGGTCAATTCATTAACTCCAAGGCTTTGAAGCTCTTCTCCCTCTGTCTGGGCCACATCATAAACGTATGCCACCTTATACAGAGGAATGGTCACCTGTACGGTTTCCATCTTCGGGTTTCCATGCTCATCCAGGACACGTTTATTCGTGACCGGATCCAGCATCTCAACCTCTGTCTCCTTCTTGATGGGAGCAGGGGCGAGTATCTTGATACCCTTCTCGCCCCTTTTTACATTCCTGTGGAAGTTGTTCCTCCAGGCGTTGAACCCGGCGACCAGTGAAGCATCCGGTCTCTGCAGCGCTATGAGCAAAGTATTGTTGAAGCTGTACTTATGGAACTTCGACATGGTCTTAAGGTATTTCTTATAATTTTCACTGTCGAATATATTCCCAACCTGTTCATCCAGTTCCTTCGTGATCTTCTCGATCTCCTGTCGCTTCTCCTCATTGCTCCGCTTTTTGAATGTCCTTCCCATAACAGACACCTCCTTAACAATGAAATGCCCCCTCACATACGTTCGGCGGCCAATCGTCGGAACCATCCTTAATTCTGCTGCGCAGAATGGTTCCTCCTACACGGCAAGCGCTTCCTTTGCCTTCGGTGCCTTCACCTTATCAGCCTTTTCAGCAAGTCTCGCATTCTTCTTGGCTTCGCCCGTCTTAAGACGGTCCTTGATCGACGTATGCTCTTTCTTCTCATTCTTCGGGGAAGAGACCTTGGCTTCTTTATCCTCAATCTTAGGCTCCTCCCCTAAGTCAAAAGGGTTTACGGCATCCCTCTCAAGCTCGGGAAAATCATAATCCCGGCCCTGCTTCTCTGCTGTCTTGCCGAAATACTCATCAAGGACAGCCTGCTTTATCTGGGCTGCAGCTTCCTTGCTCACAGGGAATGCCACATCCTTATAGACATCCTTGCCGTTCTCATCCACCTGATTGGTCTTATAGGAAGGCATCTTGATATAGATGTTCCCTTCCTTACTCTTCCTTATGGAGATACTGCCGACCTTGACCATATTACCGAAATTGACTGTTGCCAGTCCCATGAGGGGCTCCCTGCCCTCAAGCTTTGTTACCTTTGCACTTATATCCATATTTGTTCCTCACTTTCATAAAAATCTTGGCAGCACTCAGAATGATTATCATGATCATTCAAGTACCGCCTGCTTCGTCTTTGTCTTTGCGGGCTTAGGCTCCAGTGCCTTGGCGGCTGACTTTGCCTTGCCCTCTTCGAGTCTGTCCTTGATGCTCTTTGGCTTTTCCTTATCCTGCTTCTTACCGGATTCCTCCAGCTTAAGAGGCTCCTTCGTATCAGCGATCATGAGCTGCTTCTCCTCTCTGGAGTACAGATACACGTTATAGGAAAGCCTGTCCTGAGCATCAAGCTGGGTGTCGTTAACATCCCTTACCATCTCCTTGATCTCCTGCGGGCCCATATTCCCGGCAACGGGGACAAGTATAAGTTCGTGGATCGATGAGGGTATGATATAGATATCAGTACCCTTCTCCTCCGCAAACTCCTGAAGCTTATCGGTAAAGATGATGCCTGCAGCACCGTTCATCTTGGATTCATTGCTCATGACATACATCTCAGGCTCTCCCATGGGGATATCTCCCGGAAGATCCAGATCCATATGCATGAGTTCCTTAAGCACCTCAAACATGCTTGTTATGTGTGGCGGCTGCTTCTCCTCCATGTTCTTTGTCGCACAGGAAAGAAGATCGGCAGGCGTTACATCCCACATCTTCATCTGCTCATTCTTTACAGTTGCCGTCATGGAACCATATGAATCCATGTTCATCTGTACCTGGAATATCGCAGCCAGGTCACCGTACTTATAATGCGGAGTACCCTGTAGGAAATCCCTGTTCATATCGTAGTTGATGACCTTTATCGACAGGCGTTCAGCCACCTTGTCAAAATCAGTCATGAAATCAACCGCTATACCCTTGGGCTCCTTATGCATCTCATATGATTCCCTAAGGTCTGACATGATCTCCTCTATGGTGTCACCGTTTAAGAACTGCTCAAACGCAGTCTCCAGATAAATGGTAGGATAGATGTTGCTCTTTTTTCCTGCATCCGTATCACGGATCGTGAAACCATGGAGCACCACCCCGTTATTCTTAAGGACATCCTTAAGATCCACGACATGGGTTTCTGCCATCTCAGGCACATCATCGAGGATATGATCCTTTACATATGCTGCAAAATCCTCGATCGTTTTGATCATTTCATTTTCCATATTTATTGTCCTTTCTTAGTTGATGTATTGCCCCCTCCTTACGTCGGCGGCCTTTCGTCAGAACCATCTTGAATTCTGCTTCGCAGAATGGTTCTTCCTCTCAGTCCCCTACTACTGATATATGTTAAAAAGGCACCGGTCGCCCGATGCCCTTCCAACCATTGTTATGCACTTATCTGCGTTTCTTATGCCTGCGCTTCTTATGTGGCTTTACAGGCACAGGCTTCTCTGCCAGATCCTCCGGCATTATATCCATACCTTCGACTGCCTCTTCCGGGATATCGTCATAGAACTCAACGCTCTGGATATCGTCTATTAGTCCGGTCTGCGGGGCATCCTCAATAAAGCCGACGTAGATATCATCAGCTTCTTCACTGTCATCGGAATTCTCTACAGGCTCAGCGTCATCTGACTGATCTTCCACATTCTCAGTATCTTCGGTCATCTCCGGTACTGTTGCATCTGCGTTTTCAGCCTGCTCTTCTGCAGGATCTTCTGCTGCTTCATCATCCTGATCATCGTCAGACTCATCCCCGGCATCTTCATCTTCGTTTTCCTCGGTATCATCACCCTCGGTCTCGGTCACCTCATTGTCATTCTCCTCATCGGGGATATCATAGGAATCCATCTCCTCAGCTTCTTCCAGGTCTTCCCTGCGCTTTTTGTTCTTAAGAAGGTGGTATGCCACAGCTCCTATGCATGCGATCACCACAAGTACGAACATCGATGCTGGATTGCTTGACTTTGACTTCCTTGTCCTCTCTTCTTTCTCAGGCTCTTCCTCAGGTTCATCCTCTACGATCTCCGGCTCAGCGTTTGACTTTGTTACCGGGATCTCATACATGGGAACATCGCCGTTCTGTACATCCACGCCGTTATAATCAACGAAGTTGAGCAGATCGTTCACTCCTGCCTCTGTAAGCAGATATACGTTATCCTGATTCATCGTCTTATCGATTATGAGATAAAAGGTCTTTCCCGATGCCGTCACCGTATAGAATTCCTTGGTCCCGTCATCACCGTTTGTTACCGTGTTATCCGATACCGTGCCTCTTGCCCTTGTCGGATCTGTTGCTTCAACGCTGTCGGGATTACCTAAGCTCTGGTCTTCCTGCCCTGCATCGATTTGTCCAACGTAGTATGGGTTCTTAAGCTTATACTGCTTTGACATATTCCCTGCCACGTCATCCGCATGGATATCGATGTATTCCTGGTCTTCCTGCAGGTCCTTTACATTTACAGCCATCTGACCGGCCCCGAGCTCCGTGAAGGCTTTTCCGTTCACACATATATCCTTAACACCGGATATCTGGTCACTCGCGGAAAGGTAAAGGATCTCACCGTCCAAAGATGCCGTAAGAACCGGTGCTTCAAGGTCAAAGTTCTTGATGTCGTAGCTGTTACGGACGCAGTTGCCGTCATCATATATGGCCTTTATCTTCAGCGTTCCATTATGGTCTATCGTGACCGCCTGCGCATCCATGACCTCCTTATACTCTTCATCATCAAATGCTGCATAATAAAGCTTCGCCTGTGATGTGTAGGTATCCCCGTTATCCGTATAGACCACTGCGTCTGTTGACTTAATGGGCAGAGTAACTGCCTTTGTCTGCCAGCCCTGCGGCAGGTCTAAATACACTGCTCCGTTTACCGGTTCACCATCCGATGCATATGCACTGATGGGCATTAAAAAAGCACCTGCTCCGGTGCCAAGTACCATTGCTGCTATCGCAGCCTCAATCTTAATTCTCTTTAACAATCTCATTCCTGTTCTCCTTATCATTATTTTTATTCTCCTTACTCATTACAGGGATCATTCCCATTTCCATGATCTTTTTAAAGCTGTCTTCATTTTCTATGGCTCTTGCCAGGGCTATCACCTGCTTCCTGGTCATAAGCCTTGCATGTGCGGGTTTAAGCAGGATCGTATCCATTTCATCGCGCCACTCCGCATATATCCTGTCGTATTTCTCCTGTGCCCTGTCAAGAGCCTGCTTCGCTCTCTTTAAGGCTTCATCCTTGCTTACGCTCATCTATCTTCACCCCTCTCATTTCTTTACGTAGTCTGAAAGCAAAAACCTTGGGTTCATCCACTCACCCTTATCATCCTTTATGCCAAGATGCAGGTGCGGGCCGGTGCTCCTGCCGGTACTTCCGACCTTGCCTATAAGATCACCGTGCTTTACAACATCCCCTACCGCAACAGCTCTGGATGATAAATGCATGTAATGGCAGGTATAACCCGTTGCATCCTGTACGACCACGTAATTACCGGCTGTACTGGACATATATGACTGTATGACTTTGCCTGTTGTACATGCATGGACTTCCGTTCCCGTCGGCATCGCTATATCGATCCCGTTATGGAACTTCTCCTTTCCAAGGATCGGATGAACACGCCAGCCAAACTCCGAGCTCGCATGAGCCTTCCAGTCAACCGTAAATGGATTGTAGAAAGTCTGATGCGCCCCGCCGGTTCCGATGTAGATGTCATACATCTCCTTCTCGTCATCGGTTGTAAGCCTGCCCTTGGCCACTGTATCAAAATCCTTCTTTCTAAGCGTAACTGTAAGTATCTTCCACTCATATTCCTCCGACACCTCATACGTGGTTCCATCCTCCGCAGTCCTTGTTACCATCCTCGTCCTTATCTCAGTCCTTGGAGACAGAGTCAGCGTATAAAGTTCATCAAAGAAGGAATCAAGCTCGCTCTTTACCGTTGCCAGTTCATAGGATCCAAACCGGCTTGAAAGGTATGCCATAAGCTTTGCCGGATCATGGCCTATATCATCGATGTCAAACACGTACTCGTCATATCCCGGATGATCGGTCTGTATGTTGTCGATCTTCTCCTGCAGCTCCATCTCCTTCTGTGTAAAATAGCTGTCCGTATCCGTCATGTTAAAATCAGTCGCATCGCTGGTACCGCCCATGTAGGTTCCTGTTGCCGACGAAAACGCCAAGGCACAGGATGAAAAACCAGCCGATACCACAATGAACACAACAAGCAGTGTAGCCACCGCCACGATCACGGTTACATTTCTGGTCGCGAAATACTTAAGCTTGTTAGCGTATCTTATCGCCACCTGCTTTATTCCCCGGGAGGTATGCACGATCCTCTTCTCAGCATCTTTACCCTGACGGAACTGTTTGAGTGCTTTCTTCTGCTGGGCTGCCTTTACCTGCCTTGCCTTCTTTGCCGCTTCCTTCTTGCGTACCTCAGATATATTATTGGCTGCCCTCTTTGAATACTTGCCTTCAGACCGGGAGGCTTCCTTACCTATTGTCTTGCCGCCTTTGGTCTTACTGCTTACAGTTTTGCCTATACCCGCTTTCTTTAAGAACTTCTGGGCGTTTGCATTATTCACACGGTTCCTTAAGGCCTTAAGCCTTGGATCCTTTGAAAAGCTTGCTCCGACGGGAAGCCTGCCTGTTACTTCATAAGCCGCGACCGCCGCCTGGACTGCTGCGTTATTGTCTTCATTTGACTTATCCACAGCCTGAGCAACAGTATCTGTCTTGATCTTATCAAGGCTTGCCTTCTTGGCTCCGCCACCAGCTTTTTTCTTAAACTTTCCCTTCTTGGATGCAGCTCTTTTCTTGTATGAATCCTTGCTCGCACCCTTGACCTTTGATACTGTATTCTTCTTTGTTTCCGCACTGCCTCTGGCCTTATTCTTAAGTGCCTCGGAGCCTGTAACCCTTACATCAACATCAGGCTTTATATCCGGGATATCTATCTCCTCCTGATGCCTTGACTTTTTCGCATATTCGGAATACTTGCCGTACATCTCGGTATAACCGGACATCCCCATATCCTGGCCTGTTCCTGTGTCATATGTTGCCTCAGGCTCAGAACTTACCGCCTTGCTGCCGTACCGCGTGGCATCGGGAGCATCACGGTCATCCATGGTGCTCCCGTAATTCCCGGAAACAGAATGAGCACCACTTTCATGGTGCCCATATCTCCCGATGTTTATCTTATCATGTATACTCACGCCTTCTTCGTAGCCCTTGTAGGTCTGATTCTGCCTGTCATTTATCTTATTGCCGGCAGTCTCTTCAAACCGTGAATAGCTCTTCACACTCTTATACAGCCTGTCCCTGTCCAAACGATCACCCCCTTATATTGCTTCCGTTACCTTGGTGGTAATGGTCTTATAAACTTCCGTATCCTCATCTATCCTGTTTACAAATGGCAGGATCGTATCTCCGAAGATGAAAAGTCCTTCGCCCTTGTTCCTCGTAAGGATGCATTTATACTGCTCATTTGACAGCTTAAGGCTCTCCTTTAAGATATCCGCATCACCCGATGCCTGGCCTAAGAGTATGTAGCAGTCAGAGTTATAAAAGATACTCTGTATCGCTGTGGATCCGAGAAGATCAGTAACATTCTGTGTTATACCGACCGGGATTCCGCCCCACTTCCTGAAGCGTTTCCATATCTCCTTACTGTAGGTTGCCGTCTGCGGTTCCTTCAGCAAAAGGTGGAATTCGTCAACAAAATACCTTGTGTATTTTCCTATGTTCCTGTTTACCGTTATCCTGCCCCAGACCGTATCCTGTACCACCAGCATGGCGAGGTTCTTAAGTTGCTCACCAAGCTCCTTTATGTCAAAGCAGACCACCCTATTATTAAGGTCAACATTGGTATGGTGGTTAAAGTAGTTAAGCGATCCATGGACATACACTTCAAGTGAAGTCTTAAGGTATTTCGCTTCCTTCTCCTCCTGATGCCCAAGCTCATTGTAGAGATCTTCAAGTATCGGAAGGTCTTTTATGTCATGTGAGCTCTTGAACTTTCGGTACAGGTTCTGCATGCAGCGGTCAAGGATCGACCTCTCATATGCTCCAACCTTGCCGGGGCCTAAGATCTGCTCATATATACTCATGATCAGCTGGCACTTGTTTCCTATGGGATCTGAAGTCCAGTCACAGTCAGGATCTATGTGCAGCGGATTGATATATTCACTTGAAGCCTGTGATAAATGCACCATCTGGCCTTTGAGCTTTCTTACCAGCGCGCCGTACTCTCCCTCCGGGTCACAGATGAGGATATCGTCCTTAAGCTTCATGAAGGTCTGTATCATCATCATTTTTACCGTGAATGATTTACCACGGCCCGGAACACCAAGTACCAGTGTATTCGGGTTTGCAAGCGTCTTCACATCAGCCATGATGATATGCCCGGTTATCTTGTTATAGCCCATGCAGAGCGAGCTTCCGAACTGCAGGAGTTCCTTTATCTTATAGGGCATGAAGACTCCAAGGCTCGTTGTGGTAAGCTGCCTCCTTATCTTTATCCTGTTATTGCCAAGAGGCAGGCTTGTAAAAAATCCGTCCTCCTGCTGGTGTTCAAGCTTTATAAGCTCACAGGTCTGTGATGTTGCTATGGAACGGGCAGCATTGTAAGCCTTCTCCAGCGCCTGTATGGAATCTGCCATCTGCACCATAGTTATAGTTACCATGAACATCTTCTCATCGTTCTGTGAAACATCATCCATAAGCTTCTCTGCTGCTTCCACATCCCTCCGTAACTGCGGTGATATGTTTTCCATGCCGTAACCCTGCCTCGCAGCATCCTTCTGCTCATCTATGACCATCTTCTGAAGGTTTGATACCAGTGTCTTTACTGACTTAAGTGCCTTCTCCTGGGAGATTGGTTCAAAGTGGAAGCTGACCGTGATCTCTGAATCCAGGTCAAGAAACTGACAGAGCATTCTGTCCGATATCTGTGATGCCGTAAGCTTAAGATAGCTGACACATCCGTACCGGCTGCCGATCATGAAACGGTCACTCCTCTTTCCGAACTCAAAAGCATGATTTGTAAGCTGCTCCTTCTCTGATACACCGCCGTTCTTTGCCGCATCCCAGTTAAAGATGAACTTCTCCCCGTGATAAGGATTGAGCATCAAAAAAAGTACCGACAGCCTTTCATAACCATCGAGTACTCTTGCCGTAACTCCCATCTTTTCAAGGAACTCGCTCTGGATCCTTGCCGTGATCTCATCCACCTTGCTCTTTACCTTGTAATAAGGCTCATTCAAGGTTATTAGGAAATATCGTGATTTTGCAATTCCCTTGTTACCGGTCTTAAGGATCTTCTTCTGAAAATCATTAAGCTCCCTTACTATCTGTTCGTTCTCAGGTTCGTTGGCCGTCATCCTGAGCTTCTTCGCAAGCTCCGTCGCATCTGCCTTCCTGTTAAAGAAGACCATCTGAAACTTGGCTTCAAGATCGAGCGAATTAAGGAACATGCACCATTCAGACCACATATCCTTCTGTTCGTATTCATCAGCCTGGATATAATTCTTATCCGAGAACTCCATCATGACCGAATACCGGTTGCCGCCAAGATGCATGATGCCTGATTCTTCCATCGACTTAAAAGGTATGCTCTCAGCTGCCGTTCTCGGAGCCCGCTTGCCTTCACTCTGTGCTTTATGCATCGACCGGGCGTATTCCCTTAACATCTCTGTGCTGAGTTTATCATTGGGGCCTATGACTTTCCTTCCCTGGCTGTTCCTCTTAAAGCTACTCTTGTCTTCCTTATCCTTTTTCTTAAACACGTCCCTTATGCTTATCAAGTGACTTTCCACCTCCCCTTATCTTTTTAATCCTTGTGATCAGTGATTTCTCCTGCGCCTCCTTTTCAAGCCTCTCCTGCTCTTTGATATAGTCGCTTACCTGCATGCAGCTGTATAACAGGGGCTCGTTGGCCACCGGCCTTATCTGCGGGCGGATGTAACGCTCGGTTATGATATGCTTAAGCGTTTCCTCTAGAAATTCCCCGTCCTTTTCATACAGGGCAAATGCAAAGAAAGGCAGCATCACCGTGATCATTGCTACTCCGGCGATATCAACGCTCACCACCTTCTTAAGCAGGATGTATGTCGGGATCCCGACTGCAGCCCCCAGTAAAAAGAAGATGATCTGCCGCTTTGTAAGGCCGAATACTATCTTGTTCTTTACCTTGGAAAAATCCTTTTGTATCGGAATATAAAACATTTCCCTTTTTCTTTCCTTTCTTGTGTGTGTTTTTTTACTCCATCATCAGTGTGCGTTGAAGATCGATTTGCTTACCGTTCCCGTATGGAACAGCGAGAAGCACAGTATCACCGTATATGCCATGATCGAGAACAGTGCCATATGCACATCCCCTGATACGTTCATGCTCGCTATGAGCACCGCATATATTCCAACGCATACCATTATGAAAAATCCCTGGAACGCCAGGGCAAACAATCCTTTGAGATAGTTGGTGCCGATGCTCCCCCACTCCCTGTTCGCCAGTGTTGCAAAGGGTATGGGCGATACCGAGCAGACGCAGTAGATCTCTATCATCCTTCCATACAGGATCACTGTTATAAGGACTGAGAGTATCTTCATGCCGAATCCTACTATCCATGTCTCTACCATCAATAAGAACAGCTCCGATAACTTCATCGTCTGCATCGTTGTCTTCATCGTGTTTATCACGCTTGATGCATCTATCGAAGTGCTGCCTCCTATGACTCCCGACGCGGATGCAACAATCGACTGCCCCACATCGAACACCGCCATAGTCAGGTCAAATGTATGGCTCACTATCCATACGGCGATCCACATCTTCACGAAATACACGAAGAACTCCCAGAACTCCATGTCATTCCCGTGATTCTTCTGCATCACCATATGGATGAGCTCATAACAAAGTACATACGTAAGGATTATCCCCGCTATGGGAAGTATGACCGTGTCCGACAAGTTCTTTATCATCGAAAACACGCTGCCGTTCCATCCCTGCGGGGTCGTCCCCACCTCTGTCGCTATCGTCCCGACCTTCGTGTTCACGTCATTGAACATCGTATTAAGGTTGTTCTCGATAGCTTCGATGAAGAATTCCTGCAGCTTTTCCACGATGGCTTCAATAAGTTTCTCCATCTATGTTTCTCCTCTACTAATGTAATGCCCCCTCACCTTCGTTCGGCGGCCAGTCGTCGGAACCATCCTGAATTATGCTACGCATAATGGTTCCTCCTCAGAATAAGCTCGAAAGCAGCGGAACGATCTGTGTTCCGATAAGAGCGATACCACCACCGGCCATGAGCTGCTTGATTCCCTGGCTCTTTGCTTATGTGTGATAAAGAAGCAATAGAAGTGCAAAAAATTTTGCCGTTCCTATCCGACACTTGGCCATTGTGTCG
>JBGUQP010000177.1:0-18491 GCA_045131145.1 Lachnospiraceae bacterium
TAACCCATGATTATGACATAATCGGCATAAACACCCTGCTCGGCCCGGTTATAATGATCGTTATAGCCCATCGGCACGTAGTTATCAACCGACAGGATGATCCCGTCCCGCCTGCATTCCATGGACATCTCCCTTATGAACTGGGCAAAGTGGATACCCGATTCTGTCGGAATAGACTCAACATCGATATTTATACCGTCTAGGTTGTACTCGTGGGCAAAGCCGATAAGCTGTGATATAAGCTTGGCCCTCTTGCTTGCCTTGGAAAAGATCTCAAATGAACTTACCTCAAGGTGCTGGAGGTTATCGAATACGCCCCATACCTTAACTCCCCTGTCGTGGCAGGCCTGAACGTATTCCCTGCTTCCTATTGATTCTATATTGGCATCGTCATCGATGACCGTAAACCATGTGGGTGCGATCACATTAAGTCCCGGTGCGCTGTTAAGAATTGCTTCGATCGAATCCGCACCGGAATTACCCACCGTATTGTTCCATGCAAGTATCACCGGACCGTCTGCCGCAGTCTGCGGTACTACGAGGGGCTTTATCCCGCTGTAGGTCGGAATGTCCTCTGTGGCAACACCCTCATCAAGGAACTTATTCTCTATATATCCGATCAGGGCATCCTCGGTTGCAACCTTACTCCACTCCTCACCCTCTTCAACAAGGATCAGCCTGTCACCCACTTCCATTTCCTTAAGTATCTCGGCCTTCTTATCTTCCGAAACCCTGACAGCCTGCTCCTTCCTGACCGTCTTATAATCGGCAGCCGTCTCGGTCTCGCGGGTCGAGATCCATATCCTGTAGGGCTCTCCTTCCCCGCCATACAGATGGTATTCGAAATCCTTATACATCTTGAGGTAGTCAAACGCCATATATACAGCATCTCCGATCTTCACATAAGGATCGTATTCAAGTGTCTGATAACTTCCGTTGAAGCTTATCACTTTATCCGCGATACGGGCACTGTCTATGCTGTCAGCCGATGTATAGATGTAAGAGTCACTCTCTTCATCATAATAGAAGCGATCGTTAAATTCCTCATTGACCGTATCAAGCTCGATATATGGCTGGCCCTCAACCATATGGATCTTCTCATCTGTTGCCGCCTTAATTCCCGTTACCACTGCCTGTGAATCATCGCTTACATTAAAATATGAATAAAGGTCAGCCTTCTTGGAAGAATACTTAAGACTGTCAAGCATTCCTGAAAACAGCGCCACCGTAATAACTATTATTATAAGAACAATTGCGATAAGGGGCGGCAGAAGATGTCTCATCATCTCCTTCTTCCTATGGCGTTTACTGGGCCTGCGCCTTACCATATTGCTGTTATTTTCAAATTCATCGTTTCTCAAAACTTCCCCTCCCGAAATAGGTTTCTCAGCATAATAGAGTAATTATACCAAAAAAATATCTGCAAAGCAAAATCCCCCGGCACATCGGCCGGGGGATTTTTTCTCTTACGCTTTACAAGGCAAGAAATACTTCGTATTTCTTTTGAATACGCTCGCCGCTAAGGCATCATAAGGAATCCTCCCGCGAAACGGGTCCCTCCTTATGATCTAGATAGCTTCGTGGAATGTCCTTGAGATAACATCAGCCTGCTGCTCGGGTGTTAACTTGATGAAGTTAACAGCGTAACCCGAAACACGGATAGTAAGCTGAGGATACTTCTCAGGATGTGCCTGAGCGTCAAGTAATGTATCCCTGTTAAGTACGTTTACATTTAAGTGATGTCCACCCTTTGTAGCATAGCCGTCAAGCAATGATACAAGGTTATCAATCTGCTGCTGATTTGCTGCCATATCATTTTCCTCCTATTATTCATATTTATTAGCTAACGGATTGCTTCGTGCTTCGCACTCCCGCAATCCTACAAGCATTCACAATCCGCTATTTACTTCGTAAATGCTGCTTGTTCATGCTTGTTAGGTCCTCAAGGTTTGTCAGTCTTTTATGCAAGCATGAGACTGACAAACTTTTCGTCCCTTTATCTAGGCATAATCATCCAGACCCTGATGAAGTGTCGGAACACTGCATGCCAACGGGGTTCTGGAACAGTCGGTACATCCCATGGTCTCAACATTTACTGCCTCTTCGACCTTGTCATCGGTATCGACATTTATATGACCGACACCCTTGCCTACCGAACCGTCTAAGAATGCTACTAAATCGTCAATGTTCTTATTGGTATTATCATCCATGAGAGCCACCTCCTGTTATTTCTGATTCTGTTTATCCGTCTCACTCAGGAGAAGCATAGTCCCCTGAGCGAAAACGGGATTAAGCTCTTTTATTTCTTACTTGTTAAGATCAAGCTCGATATCGCCTGCGAATACCTTATCTTCCTTACCGAGAGCTCCGGGGATGATGGTGAAGGTATTTGAGATACCATCCTGTGCATCCTTGAAAGGAAGCTTTGATACTGATGCAAGTGAAGCAACAGCACCGTGAGTATCACGGCCATGCATCGGGTTAGCACCGGGTGCGAAAGGCTGTCCTGCACGACGTCCGTCAGGTGTGTTACCTGTTGCCTTACCGTAAGTTACGTTAGAAGTAATGGTAAGGATAGAAGTTGTGGGAACACCGTTCCTGTAGGTGTGATGTCTTCTGATAGCTGTCATGAACTTGTGAACGATCTCCTGAGCGATCGAATCAACACGGTCATCATCATTACCGTACTTAGGGAACTCGCCTGTTGTCTTGAAGTCAACGATAAGTCCGTCCTCATCCCTGATGCACTCAACCTTAGCATACTTGATAGCTGAGAGTGAATCGGCAACGATTGAAAGACCTGCGATACCTGTTGCGAAATATCTCTTAACGTCCCTGTCATGAAGAGCCATCTCAGCTCTCTCATAGCAGTACTTGTCATGCATGTAATGGATGATATTAAGAGTGTTAACATATACATCTGCCTGCCACTCCATCATATCCATGAACTTGTCCATAACCTTATCATACTCAAGAACGTCACCTTCGTAAGGACGATACTTAGGACCAACCTGCTTCTTGGTCTTCTCATCGATACCGCCGTTAAGAGCGTAAAGGAGACACTTTGCAAGGTTAGCACGAGCACCGAAGAACTGCATTTCCTTACCGATAACCATTGAAGATACGCAGCAAGCGATACCGTAGTCATCACCGTGTGTAACCCTCATGAGGTCATCGTTCTCGTACTGGATTGAAGATGTTGTGATAGAGATCTTAGCACAGAACTTCTTGAAGTTCTCGGGAAGCCTTGTTGACCAAAGAACTGTAAGGTTGGGCTCGGGAGCTGCACCTAAGTTCTCAAGTGTATGAAGATAACGGAAGCTCATCTTGGTAACCATATGACGTCCGTCAACACCTACACCACCGATAGACTCGGTTACCCATACGGGATCGCCTGCGAATATCTGGTTGTACTCAGGTGTACGAGCGAACTTAACGCAGCGGAGCTTTATGATGAAGTGATCAACGAACTCCTGGATCTGCTCCTCGGTGAAGGTTCCGTTAGCAAGGTCACGCTGTGCATAGCAGTCGATGAATGTGGAAGTACGTCCGAGAGACATTGCAGCACCGTTCTGCTCCTTAACCGAGCAAAGGTATCCGAAGTATGTCCACTGAATAGCTTCCTGTACGTTCTGAGCGGGCTTACTGATATCGCAACCGTAGGAAGCTGCCATTTCCTTCATCATCTTAAGAGCAACCATCTGCTCTGAAAGCTCTTCACGAAGACGGATAACATCATCGGTCATAACACGGCCGGTTGAATCCTTCTGAGCCTGCTTGTCTTCGATAAGGTAATCAATACCGTAAAGAGCAACCCTTCTGTAGTCACCGATGATACGGCCACGTCCGTATGCATCCGGAAGACCTGTGATGATATGAGCTGAACGGCAAGCCCTCATCTCCTGATTATATGCATCGAAGCATCCTGCGTTATGGGTCTTACGATGTGTTGAGAAGAACTCACTGATCTCGGGATCTACTTCATAACCGTTATCCGAGCAAGCCTTCTCTGCCATACGGATACCGCCGTAAGGCTGAAGTGAACCCTTGAAAGGCTTATCTGTCTGGAAACCTACGATAGTCTCCTTGCTCTTGTCAAGGTAGCCGGGGCCGTGTGAAGTGATGGTAGATACAACCTTGGTATCCATATCAAGAACGCCGCCTGCTGCACGCTCCTGCTTCTGAAGCTCAAGTACCTGATTCCATAAATCCTTCGTGTTCTGTGTAGGTCCTGCAAGGAACTCAGCATCACCGTCATAAGGTGTGTAGTTCTTCTGGATGAAGTCACGTACGTTAACTTCGTTTTCCCATTTGCCGCCTACGAAACCATTCCATTCTGATCTCATTTGAATGCCTCCTATAAAATATTTAGTTGATTAATCCGGCCATGTAGGGGTTAGGCCGGAAGTCACACTTAGCGTCAAGGTCAATTATAGGTTAATCGTGTATACACGTCAATATGGTTACTTGTACTTTTTCACGTACAAGCCGCATAAATTCTGAGGTTTTTGTTTATCTTGCACAAAAACAAATACCCCTTTTTTGGTTATTCATTTGTACCGTTTATCTTCTATTATGCATAATACCCGAGATGTGTCTATTTTACCAAACATTATTTGGCGAAATATATCTTGAACTGGACAGAAAAAAATGGTACATTACCATAGTAAAGAATCAAATACATATCATTCAAATATAAAACAGGAGGAAATAAAGATGGCTGATATAACAAAAGAAACAACGATCGGCGAAGCACTTATGCTTAAGCCCGAGATCGCACCTGTACTTATGGGTATGGGAATGCATTGTCTGGGATGTCCCGCTTCACAGGGTGAGAGCCTTGAAGAAGCTGCCCTGGTTCACGGCATGGATGTGGATGAACTGATGGGCCAGATTGCAGCTGTGTAATTTCTGAGATACTATTATAATGAAGAAAGCCCCGATTTTCGGGGCTTTCTTTTATACGCTCGCCGCTAAGGCATCATAAGGAATCCACCATCTTCGATGGTACCCCTTATGATCATGAAAACATCAGTTTCTGCAGTGCATCATCTTTGATTATCAGGCCGCCGTGTTCGTCAAGGTAGGCGATCGTCACATCCGTAAGGTTCTCCATGAGTCCGTACTCGGATGCTATGTTGCATACCTTGTTGAAGTCCTCACGCGTATGGTTTGACTTAAGGAGGAAGAGCAGGTATCTGCCGTTCCTGTCATCCTTATATAAAGAACTCCTGCCAGTGTAGAAGCCTGAAAGTACATGTGCAAGCCTGGTTATCTGGTCAAGGTCACCAAAGGAGAATACCTTGCATAACTCCCCTTCATCGGAAGCTGCTTCCTTAGCCGGAAGTGCCTGTCCGTCACCGACTATCTTCTCGGTCTCTTCCTTAAGGCGCTTAAAGAGATCAAGTACATTCTCTGCACCCTCGGAAAAGGTCTGGAGCATATTCTCTATGGAAGAATCACCGTCATCTTCATGAACCGAAGGAGCGAAGTTGGAAAACCTCGTATCCAGTTCCTCAGGGTCCTCAACCTTGGTTATAATAAGTACGATACAGTCGGCTGACAAGGGTATCGCTTCTATCATCAAAGGAATGTCCTCGGCTTCAAAACCGAATTCGTATGAAGCCTGCTGCATCATATCCCTGAAAAGCGTCTTCGCCTTCTCCGTACCATAGGCCAGTTCACTGATCTTAAGCTGCCTGTCGGCAAGATCAGCCTTGGTGAGTGTGCAACGAATCTGATTATCGTTAACCTTCTCGAGCTTCATAGAATCACATCCTTTCTTTTCATATTTATCCTAATAATTATATCGAATAAAATCCATTAGTCAATAACCGCTATTTGGGAAAAATCACCAAAATTTCACATTTTTCACACCTCGCAAACGCATTGACATTTGGTGATATTTACGATTCTGTAAAAATCACTCTAAAACCCTTGCAATCATCACCTCCTTATTATACTATAACCCCCGAAGACTTCCTTCGTAATCTGTAACGAAAGGAGGGTCGTAAGAATACTTTTACTCATATATATTTTACCTCATATTTGAGTTTTTTTCCAGTAGTGTACGATGTTTCGGCACTACTCTGCGCCTGAACTTTTCAGGTGTCTCAAGCCGTAAGGCTGTCAATTTTACTCAATCAGAAACACTTTCTCCAAAGTGCATGAAAGTAAAATAATTCCATGATCAATCGTTTTTCAGACGATCTTAACGTAAACTTACTTATTTGATTCTTACACGCGAAAGAAGCCTTCACCGGACACAACTTGTATCACGAATGTAACTGTTAACAGATGCTGTACCAAACGGGTTAAATGTCCGGTCAAACCAAGTGCAAATTTAAACCTTAAATAGGAAATAAAACGATCCGGCGTATTTCGAGACAGACCTTCATGCAAGCCGGATCGTTTTATTTGACAATAAATGTTTAAAATTTTCAAAATATGAGGCATCCTGCTTGCCCTTGCATCTTATATTTTGTAAAATTAGCTAATAGACATATCCATATCAGAGCCTTTAAACAGGCACAGAATAAGGAGAACACTTATGAACGGAAGAATACATTCACTTGAATCCTTCGGAACCGTTGACGGACCCGGTACCCGCTTTGTCGTATTCGTACAGGGCTGTCCCATGCGGTGTCTTTACTGCCACAATCCCGATACCTGGGCCATGGTAGGAGGAACAGAGATGACACCCGAAGAAGTATATGCCCAGTACAAAAGGAACGAACCCTTTTATAAAACCGGCGGCATTACCGTAACGGGCGGTGAACCTCTTATGCAGGTTGACTTTCTTATCGATCTCTTCACTCTGGCTAAGAAGGATAATGTACACACCTGTATCGATTCCTCAGGTATTGCCTTCAAGCCGGGTAATGCTCCCTTTATAGAGAAGCTTGATAAACTGATGGAGCTTACAAATCTTGTAATGCTCGATATTAAGCATATCGATCCCGAAAAGCACAAGGAACTTACCTCCCAGCCCAACGACGGGATCCTGGCCTTCGCCGAGTATCTCGATACCAAGGATGTCGATATCTGGATAAGGCATGTCGTTGTTCCGGGATATACCGATGACGACGAATACCTGTTTAAGCTGGGCTTCTTTATCGGTGGTCTTCATAACCTCAAGGCCCTCGATGTCCTGCCCTATCATACAATGGGTGTTGTAAAGTATGAGAAGCTGGGATATGATTATCCGCTTAAGGATGTGCCGGCCATGGACAAAAATGAAGTTATCAAGAAGAAGGAAGTAGTCCTTGACGGAATAAGAAAGCGGCGGGCCTCTCTTAAGTAATTTTAGCATGTACTAACACTGGGCCCTTGGGGTATAATCTCTACAATGGATTATTTAAAAGGAGGGTAATGCTATGGCTTATGTTATAGGTGATTCTTGTATCAGCTGCGGTACTTGTGAGGCTCAGTGCCCTGTAGGCGCTATCTCAGCAGGTGATGGCAAGTTCGAGATCGATCCCGATAAGTGTGTTAGCTGCGGTGCTTGCGCAGGAGCATGTCCTGTTGGGGCTATTGAAGCTGATTAAATAAACAGCACCATCTCAAGTGCTCCGCACTTTCGATGCGTAGGCTCGTCAAGCACTCGCCTACTTCACAAGAAAAAAAACAGACCCTTTCATGCAAGCATGAGGGTCTGTTTTTCTTCTTGTGGTGCTGAGGGTTTTCCTCACTTTTTCGCCAGGTTTGCGAACTTCGTATAATCCGGCAGCCACACAAGCTCCACGGTCCCTATCGGGCCGTTACGCTGCTTGGCTATTATAACCTCAGCAATTCCTCTCTTATCCGATTCCTTATTGTAGTAATCATCCCTGTACAAAAACATTACCACATCGGCATCCTGCTCAATGGCACCCGACTCACGAAGGTCGGACAGCATTGGGCGATGGTCATCTCTCTTCTCTACGGCACGTGACAGCTGGGACAGGGCAACAACAGGAACATTGAGCTCCCTGGCCAGGGCCTTAAGGGATCTTGAAATCTCCGATATCTCCTGCTGCCTTGAATCCGATTTACCGTTACCCGACATAAGCTGCAGATAATCTATTATTATGATCGATAGTTCATTTTCCTGATGGTACTTACGGCACTTGGACCTTAGCTCTCCTATGGAGATACCCGGTGTATCATCGATTATAAGGTTTGATTTTGCTATGGTCTCGGCACCTTCGATCAGGCTCTCCCAGTCACCGTCCTTCATCGAGCCTGTCCTTATGGCCTGGGAATTAACCTTCGACTCAAGGGACAGCAGTCTGTTGATAAGCTGTTCCTTACTCATCTCAAGCGAGAAAATAGCGGCACACCTGTGATCCTTAAAACAGATATGCTGGGCCATATTCAAGACGAACGCTGTCTTGCCCATGGACGGACGGGCAGCGATCAGAACAAGATCCGAGGGCTGAAGTCCTGCGGTCTTGTAATCAAGGTCGGTAAATCCGGTTGCTATACCGGTAACATCACCCTTGTTCTTCGATACCATGCTTATATGGTCAAGAGCCTCGAGAACTATCTTGCGGATGGGTACATAGTCATCCCCGCCACGCCTTGATACGATATTGAATATCTTCTTCTCGGCCTCAGCCAGTATCTCGTCCGTGGATTCCCTGGGATTGTAACACTCGTTGCTTATCTCATCATTAAACCTGATAAGCTTGCGGAGTACCGCCTTATCACTCACTATCCCGGCGTATTCCCTGATATTTGCCGAAGTATAGGTGTTGTTGATTATGTCCACCATATACTCCATGTTGCTTATCTCTTCGGGAACATCCATCTCCTGAAGCTTGGCCTTAAGGGTGACAAGATCTACGGGCTTGGAGCTGTTATACAGCTCGACCATGGCACTGAACAAAATACCGTACTGCTTCTCGTAAAAATCATCCTTATTCAGTATTCCGGATGCGACCACGATCGCATCCTTATCCATGAGCATACTGCCTATGACCGACTGTTCCGCTTCCATGTCATGAGGCATTATCCTCTTTATTACTGCATCACTCACCGTGCAGCCTCCATCTTAAAACCTTACTCTTCTTCAACCTTAACCTTAAGCTTACCCGCTACCTTGGGATGAAGCTTGATCGTAACTTCGTACGTTCCAAGGCTCTTAATGGGGTCATTTATAACGATCTTCTTCTTATCTATATCGAGTCCGTGCTGGAGCTTGGCCTCCTCGGCTATTTCCTTGCTGGATACGGACCCGAAGGTCTTACCGCCCTCGCCTGCCTTAAGTCTTACAACCACTGTCTTTTCTTCAAGCGATGCCGCTAAATCCTTCGCATCCTGTAAGTTCTGTGCGGCTACCTTCTCATCATTTGCCTTCTTCAGCTTAAGGTCATTTAAGTTCTTGCTGTTTGCCTCTACACCCTTCTTCTTGGTCAGGAGGAAGTTCTTGGCATACCCGTCGCTGACATCCACAACATCTCCCTTTTTACCCAGGGACTTAACATCTTCAAGCAAAATCACCTTCATTTATATAGCACCTTCCTTCTGCATGTTTTCAAGCGTCTCCATAAGCAGGTTCCTGGCATCCGCAAGATTGGTATTCTCAAGCTGGGCTCCCGCTATATTAAGATGGCCTCCGCCTCCCAGACGCTCCATTATTATCTGAACATTAACCTCATCTATAGATCTGGCTGAAATATATATCATTTTATTGTAATCGGTAAGGACAAAGGATGCTTTGATGCCGTTGATATTAAGAAGCTCATTTGCAGCCTGTGCCCCGATGACTGTCGGTGAGTCGATACCCTCTCCTTCAAAGAGGGAAATAGCATATTTATTTTCAAATACCTCGAAGTTCCTGACGGCATCGGTACGGGCCCTGTAAGCATCCAGATCGGTCCTAAAGAGCTTGCGGACTCTGGTTACATCAGCCCCGTTCCTTCTAAGATAGGCTGCAGCCTCGAAGGTACGTACACCGGTCTTGGAGAGGAAGTTATTGGTATCCACCATCATACCCGAATACAGGGCATCGGCTTCTATCGGCTTAAGCTTTATGTCCTCACTTATATACTGAAGTATCTCGGCAACCATTTCCGAAGCCGATGAAGCATAAGGCTCTATGTATGAAAGGGTTGCGCTGTCTATCCTTTCCGATCCCTGCCTGTGATGATCAAGTACCACTATTGTCTTGCATCTGCTTATAAGATCCGCACATTCTGTTCTGCTGGGCCTGTTTACATCTACCACAATAAGGGCCGTATGAGGATCCACCGCCTCAAGCGCCTGCATGCTGTTTAAGATAAGGTCATCATCATATTCGCCCGAGTTCATCATGGTCTCGTAGATAGGCCTTATCGATGTCGTCAGTTCATTGACGACTATATGCACCTTCTTGCCGAATGACTTTGCCGCACGGGAAACACCTACGGCAGATCCGAATGCATCAACATCCGGCATCTTATGACCCATAACGATTATCTTGTCGGCGCCCTCTATGATCTCGCGAAGGGCATGTGCCTTAACACGGGCCTTGACACGGGTGTTCTTCTCCGACATCTGGCTCTTGCCGCCGTAATAGGTAATATTCTCGGGCGTCTTGACTACCGCCTGGTCTCCGCCTCGGCCAAGAGCAAGATCTATGGAAGTTCTTGCATACTCATAATTCTTAAGGTATGATCCTGCCTCAACACCGACACCGATACTGAGTGTTACGGACATCTCATTACCGATATTTACGGTCTTGACATCTTCCAGAAGCTCAAACCTGTTCTCACTTAAGTCCTTTAAATATTTCTTCTTAAGAAGAACCAGGTATTTATCCTTCTCTAGCTTCTTGACAAGTCCGTCGTAAGAGGACATGTACTTATTGATCTTCCTGTCGATGAGGGCTACAAGGAGTGAACGCCTCACTTCCTCTATACTTGACAGGGCCTCATCGAAATTGTCTATATAGATAAGAGCAACCGAAAGCTTCTGCTCATCATTCTCTATCTGCAGCTTGTTGATCCTCGTCTCATCAAACATAAAGAGGGCGATGATGTAAGAGTTGTAATCGAATGATTCAACGATCTCAGACTCTGACATGATCGAGACAAGGGAGACCTTCTTCATACTGATCCTGTAATCCTTATCACCATGTTTTATCATCAGCTCGGTTTCATTCTCAATGCCCGGAAGATGATTCCTGGTAATGGCAGGGATTACGGAAGATACGGGCTTCCTGCAGTCACGACGGACACCCAGAGTCTCCTCAAAGGATTCGTTGGTCCATATGATCTTGCCCGAGTCGTCAAGAAGGGCATAGGGAACCTCCAGATCTCTCAGCAGCTGGCGCTGGACCTGTCCGTATCTTGTTGCAAAATTTACGAAATCATTTAATACGAGGGTACGACTTCTGAAATAAAGTATCAGTGCAACTGTAACATAAATGATAACGAAGACCGTAGTGACAAAGCCTGACCTGCGATCAACAAAATATATGCCAACATTAAATAGGATCAGCAATACGGAAAACAGTAAAGGCCACTGCACATAACCGCGCACCTGACCCTTAAACCCCATATTTTTGCTCATGATGCTTCCTCGTTTAACTGTGATAAACAACTATCTAAGTATACCATACTTACGTAAACGGCCACAACCACAACCCCTTGTGCAAAGGCCCCTCACAGACCACTAATCCTTGCGTCTATGACAGTCTCTTTTTAAGCATCTCATACTCATCCTTGAGTTCTATATAGGTATCCACATCCCCGCTCCCCGAATCGGGATGATAGATAAGGCACAGTTTTTTATATCTTAATGACAGATCATCAATTGACTTACAGCCCTTGAAGTATCTGGTCGAAACCCCGGCAACCTTATCGCTCCCCTTGTCGGTGCCGCTTTTAGAGTCACCCGCCGACCTTGTATTTCTCTCACGCCTTCTCTTCTCCTGGCGCTGTCTCTCCTCTTCGCGCCTTCTTTTTTCTTCCTCGGCCGATCTTCTCTGCTCTTCTTCCCACTGCTCCCTGTCTTTCTCTTCCCTGGCCCGTCTCTCTTCCTCTTCCCTCTTTTCTCTCTCCTCGCGCTCTCTCTTACGTCTTGCCTGCTGGGCCTGGCTCCTTCTGTTCTGGGTAGCCTCCTTCATCCTGTCTTCCATCTCGCGTTCTTTCCTTACGCTTATGGTATTCTTAAGCATCTCTATATCGCCGTTAAGAGCATTGATCCTCATTTCATACTCAAGCTTGGCCTTATTATCCTTGTAGTAATCATGATAGATCGAATCAAGCTTCTCTATTATCCCCTCAAGGATCGTCAACTCGTTCTCGGTCAGTTCTTCACGGCTTGCGATCTCCGTGATCTTGTACCTGTATTTGTCAAGTTCCTTCCTGATATCATCATTATCTTCCTGCTCATCCGTATAGTCGGGAACGATCTTCTTTCTAAGCTCCCTGATAAGACCCGAAAAGGTGTCACCCGATTTATCAAGGGCATCGTCGAATTCATCCTTTAAGAGTTTCCCGTAATTCACTGTCCTCTTAACTATGTGCCTCCAGTCGCTGCCCATGTCATGCCTTGCAGCGTCGCCGTTTCCGTATGCGGGATACCGGCGTTTACTGGGTCCCATTGTCTTATAGGCTGTATATGAGCACATGAAAAATGCAAAGCTCACGATATAGATCATCACAAAAACAATCGTGTTCTCCTGAAAGGCCATGCATTCAACCACGGTAAACATTGCCGAATAGAAAAATCCGTTGACCAGAATGACGAAGATATTCCTCGAACGGGAATGAAATGTGGCTGTCGCCTCCGCTATCATATACTTATAAGCCATACTCAGAAGACATATGATCGCAGACAGCCAGCCCCTGTTAAAGTCAATGATCACGGCAAGGGACAACCCGAATACAAATCCGTTCGTAACAAAGAGCATCGTACGGATCGACGGATTGTTATTGGCCGCATTTAAGATAAGCTCATAGAGCACAAATGCCGCAACAACCAGGATCACTGTCGTGGCAGGATTCATTTGTACTGCCCGCGCAAAACCAATGGCTGTTACAAACACCATGATTATGGAAATAATGTTATCAATCTTCTGCATTACCTGTTAACCCTGTTATTATCTCTTCCACGGACAATCCCTTCTCATCTGCTATCCGCGAAATATCATCATACTCCCATTTCTGTCTTTTAACACCGAATCCCTCGGAAGTCTTAAGCCTTATCCTGCCGAAGGGGGTATCCTTCTCTTCTATACTTCTTACAAGGGTATATCTCCTGCTTAAGTACTCACGTATCCCCAATGTTGTCGTATGTTTGAAGATAAGTGTAAGGATCCTGTCCCTGTCTTTTTCCCTGCACATCACATTAAGCTCAATGCCGGGCCTTGATTTCTTCATGCCTGCCTGCACGGTATAAACATCAAGAGCTCCCTCTCTGAGAAGGACCTCCATGGCATGTCCCATCATCTCGGGAGTCATATCGTCTACATTGCATTTGAATTCGATCACCTTCTCTTCTTCATCACCCTTCTTCCCAAGGAAGGCACGAACACAGTTGGCCTGTTCAAGATCCTTCTTCCCCATTCCGTATCCTATGGATCCCGTCCTCATCGCAGGCATCGGGCAAAAGTCAGATACGAAATGCTTAAGCAGGGCCGCTCCTGTCGGTGTGCAGAGCTCACACCTGATCCTGCCCTGATAAGCAGGCACATCCCTGAGTATATAAGCCGTTGCTGGAGCAGGCACCGGGAGTATCCCGTGTGCACAGTGAACGTGACCGCTTCCCGTGTTTATCTCGGAAGAGAATACCTTATCAGGTTTTAACATATGCATGAGAAGGCATACGGATACAACATCCATAACCGCATCCTTCGTACCTACTTCGTGGAAGTGTATATCGGTCACCGGCCTGTCATGGGCGTGTGACTCCGCTTCCGCGATCAGTTTATACACACTTACGGCATCCTGCTTAACCTTATCGGGAACCTGTAAGTCATTGATGATGTGCTCGATGTCATGCATGGAACTGTGGTGATGATTGCCCCCATGGTCGTGGTGATGGCCATGTTCATGACTATGAGTATGTTCGTGATGATGGTCATCATGGTGGTGATCCTCATGGTGATGATCTTCATGATGATGGTCTTCGTGATGGTGATCCCCTTCCTCATGTCCGTCGATCACCACTTTCATATGTGTCCCTTTTATGCCACACTTTATTGAAGGCTCGGCAGAGCTTTTTACACCCTCCAGACCGGCATTGTTTATCGTATCAAGGAATTCCCTCTTCTTATCGTCGTCAAGAAGCTCGTAAAGAGCCGCGGTCAGCATATCCCCCGCAGCACCCATAGAGCAGTCAAAGTACAATGTCTTCATGTCAGTTCCCTCATCTTCTGTTTATCATACTTGCCATGTATCCGGCTCCGAACCCGTTGTCTATGTTCACTACGCTCACTCCTGCAGCGCACGAGTTAAGCATGGACAGAAGGGCCGAGAGTCCGTTAAAGGATGCCCCGTATCCGACACTGGTCGGAACCGCAATGACCGGACAGTCCGCAAGGCCTCCGATGACACTGGCAAGCGCCCCCTCCATGCCTGCGATCGCTATGATCACATTTGCACTCATTATCTCTTCCTTATGGGCCATGAGCCTGTGAAGGCCTGCCACACCCACATCATATAAGCGGACCACCTCATTACCGAGAACCTCTGCCGTAAGGGCAGCCTCCTCGGCTATCGGAACATCGGAAGTTCCTCCGGTAGCCACCACGATCTTACCCCTGCCGCTTGGTGCGGGGATATCCCCGACTATGGCAATCCGGGCATCCTCATGATAATCAATATCCATACAAACCTTGAGTGATTCTGCCTTATCCTTATCAATCCTTGTGATAAGCACAGGTGTCTGACCGTTCTTAATAAGAGTTTCCGTGATCGATCTTATCTGGTCTGCACTCTTGCCGGCACCGTATATTACCTCGGCATTACCCTGTCTTAATTTCCTGTGCAGGTCGACCTTGGCAAAATCAATGTCCTCAAAGGGCTGCATCTTAAGCTTAAGTACTGCCTCATCAACAGACATAGTTCCGTTGCTGACTTCTTCAAGTAATGATCTTATGTCTGTGTTCATGGGTCCCCCCCCCTTATGATAATTACAATGACAGAAATACTTCGTATTTCTTTTGAATACGCTCGCCGCTTAGGCATCATAAGGAATCCACCATCTTCGATGGTACCCCTTATGATAATTACCAAACATCAGTTACATGGATATTCAACGAGTACGACAGACCTTCCTTGGAAGAAACCTTTATCACGGTGTCCCCGACAGCGAGCGGGATCACCGAACCGTCATCCCTGACTTCGCATATACTGCCATCCTCACATTCGAAATTTATCCCGTGGTTTAAAAGGTCACGTCCGGTAAGCTCATGGATCGTATTGTCGGAATACATGCCCATGGGTCTGATTTTTATGATATAGGGCTGGATCACCGACATATCGTACTTCTCTGTCACCGGGTAGAAGCCGGTAAGCTCCTTGGCCTGTTTACCTGCCGACGGAAGCACGCATAAGCATATCTCACGCCACAATCCGTCATAACCCACGATCACCCTGGAAACACCGGGTACCTTGGGTGATATCCAGTTGTCGTCATCAACCGACAGGATCTCGGGATCGTAGTCTATTATCGCAATATCGGAATTGTTTATGTAATGCCTGCGCTTGTAATTATCCTGCCAGTAGTAGCCTATCTTAAAGGCACCGGTCCCCGCCGCCTTGCTGTAAACAAGGCTGTCTGTGTTAAGCATCATGGGTGCCGCATCATCTGAAGAATGCCTGTACTGAATGGACAGCTTAAGGTTTGAATTCTCTTCATCGGACCTGTCGGGTTCATCCGTGTATTCAAGGCTGACAGGTGCAAACCTTGTGGCCCATACTCCCCATCTTGAGCCTCCCGCACCGGCATATGCGTATCCGATCATCATCGGGTCACCCTCTTTTATATGGCCCAGTCCGTCGGCCATTATCGCACTGTTATGGCACCTTGCTATAACATTGGTATTGAGCTCCGATACCCTGTCAAAGTGTATCCCGTCATTTGATTCAAAGTACAGGATACAGGAATTGTTCTTAAACCTCCGGTTGGTGGATACGGCTATGAACTTCTGACTTTCCTCAAGATAAGCCACATCCCATGAATCGGAATCCCTGTATTTATAATCATTCGAATCCTTGGGAGTATCGTTTCTTATAACCGCATATCCCCTGAACTCAAGGTTGTTCGGCCAGTCCTCGTTGGTTATATCGGCTGTCCTTACTTCAGTTACCCTTATCCTGTCGGGAACTCCCGAGTAACCGTCCTTGGTGGAGTAAACATAGATCGTATCATCCACAACAACGAAGCTAGGCTCACCGGAACCCCAGCCTATTTCAATACCGTCGTAATATATTATAGGAACGGGAGAGCCTCCCCAGCCGTGTCCGTTCCATTTCTCGTAAGGTCCTGCCGGGTCTATGCTCCTTGCCAGGAAAACGCTGTTACACAATCCCTTGGCCCTTCTGTTGATCGTTGCCGTATATCCCATATAGTAGAAACCGTCATAGTAAAATACATCGGGATCACAGGTCGAGAGGGCATCTGGCGAAGCCGGTGAGGGCGATATAGCAGCCTTCTCATCCGTCCAGGTCTGCCCGTCATCATCCGAGTGCCTGTAGGTTATCCAGTCGAATTCCCTTGAGCCGTCACCCGGTGCCGAGAACCAGGCATCTATGCTCCCGTCTTCGTTAAGGATCATGGACGGGCCGTACCGGTAGTCCGGAAGACAGGTTGTTGACGGAGTAAATACATCCATTCCCTCATCGGTCACGGTAAGCTTTATATGCTTGTCGGCATATTCATTTTCCGGCTCCTGCTCTTCATCAGCGATCTCATTATCGCTTATGACCTGCTCATCTTCCTCCTCACCCGATTCGGAAAGACCGGCCACATCTTCCCCGGTGCCGGCATCCTGTGTGTCTTCAACGACTTCCTCAGGCGCCGGTGCAGGAGTGCTGTAGTTACCTGCATCGTATAATCCGGGTTCGCAGCCTGTCATACCCATCGCCATCGCGACAGCAAGGATGAGTGCACCCGCTTTATTTAATCCGCTTTTACTGACTTTGATCATTTTCGTTCCACCTATTCCTGTGATACGTGAACATCTATACTGTATGTAAGTCCGCCCCCGCTCTTTACGGTTACCGTGGCATCACCGGCCGATATGGGATTTATTGTTCCGTCCGGATGAACCTTAAGAACAGAGGTATCCGATGATTTAAAGCTTACTCCGTATCCGACTATCTGGGTATTGGTCAGTTCACTTAAATCATAGCTTCCGAAGATACCCATGGGACGTACCTTTATCACGTGAGGTTCCTTTACCTTAATATCGTATCTATCACACATGGGATAAAAGCCCCGAAGCGCAAAGGCCGATTCTCCTTCGCCGAACACGCATACACAGATGTCACGCCTTAAGCCTTCATATTCAATGCTGACTATGGACATCCCGGTCCCTATCGGGGTAAGACGGCCGTTATCCGAAAGCTTAAGGATCGTATCATCATATTTTTCTATATTTATTTTTCCCGCATCAATACTGCGCTCGTTCCTGTAATTATCCCTTACGTAGTATTTTATATCAAAATCACCCGAAGCAACAGTCCCTGAATACTTAAGCATATCCGTTCTGAGCATCAGGGGCCGGCCTGCTCCCTTTGCCGCATATACTATAGGCCGCTTAAGGTTCTCTTTTCCGTCTTCTTCCCTGTCTATCTCATCGGTATAATCGATCTTGGCACGGGCAAATCTTGTCGCCCACACACCCCATTTGGAATTATCGGTACCTGCATAAGCATAGCCGACAAGCACCGGATCTCCCTTCCTTATATGACAGTACTTATCTGACATTATACCACTGTTATGGCATCCTGTATAAACATTAGTGTTTACCTCGGACACCCTCTCAAAACTGATACCGTCATCGGATTCATAATAAAGAAGGCAACTGTCCTCCTTAAACCTTCTGTTGGTGCACAGGGCTATGAACTTATGACTTTCCTCAAGGTAGGCAACGTCCCAGGAGTCGGAATCGGAATACTTATAGTTCTTATCATCCGGAAGGTCATTCCTTACACCGGCATAACCCCTGAAAGTCAGGTGGGCGGGCCACATGGGATCCTTAAGGTCTCCGGTACGGATCTCGGTAACCCTCACCCTGTCGGGTATAGCAGAATATGAGTCCTTGGTGGAATACACGTAGATCGTATCATCAAGGATCACGAAGCTGGGTTCACCGCATCCCCAGCCTAGTTCCAGTCCGTTAAAGTACACTATGGGTACGGGAGCCCCTCCCCATCCCTGTCCGTTCCATTTCTCGTAAGGACCGTCGGGATGTTCGGACCGCGCAAGGTAGAGTGAATTGCACAGGCCCTTCTGGTTCTTGTCTATCGTTGAGGTATAACCCAGATAATAATAGCCGTCATAATAGAAGGCAT